>CAZHBL010000104.1:0-12152 GCA_964530105.1 uncultured Pirellulales bacterium
ACGCTCGGGACATTGATTAGTGCCGGTGTGCCGATTCTTGATGCACTCAACGTTACTCGTGAGACGGCAGGAAACGAGGTTTTTGCCAACATGCTCGGCAAGGTTCACAATTCCATCCGGCAGGGCGACACTTTTGCCGGTCCGCTGCGGCAGTCAAAAACCGTCGACTTGATTGTCTCCAACATGGTCGCCGTAGGCGAGGAAACAGGTGACCTGGACAAGATGCTTTTGAAAGTCGCCGACAATTACGACGAGCAGGTCGACGTGCTGGTTGCCTCACTTATGTCGATGCTCGAGCCGATTATGATTGTTTGTCTCGGCTCTATAGTTATGACAATCGTTCTGGCAATATTCCTGCCTATGATAGGAATTATTACGAGCCTGAGCGCTCAATAAAAACAAAACAAATAAAATGAATGTTTAATTGAAAAATAGAAAGTAAGGAGAAAAAAAATGAAGTCAAACGTAAAACAATCCAATAGAAAAGCGGCATTTACCATTGTTGAGCTGCTGACCGTTATGAGCATTATTGTCATTCTCATCGGTCTTCTTGTGCCGGCGCTGAACAAGGTCAAGCAATATGCCTACAACGTCAAGCAACAGGCGCAGTTTCACAGCATCGACGCGGCCATTGAACTTTTTAACAGTGAGTTCGACGGCTATCCTCCTTCTGATGCCCTGGATCCGGATCTGGTGCCATACTGCGGCGCTATGAAGCTTTGCGAGGCTATGATGGGCCGGGATTTGATGGGTTTTCATCCGGATTCGATATTCAGAAGTAATGGTTTGGACGGCTTAGGCACCGAGCTATATCCCCTGCCATCAACAGGTGTCGCATACACAAATAGTTTGAGCGCCAGGAAAGGCCCGTATCTGCCACTCGAAAATGCTAATGCTTACCAGTTATCGGATCTGTATGAACAAGTAAATCCTTTCTTAGGCGAAAACTTTGTTTTATGCGATGTATTCAGGCGTGTTACTCACCGTACATCAGGCAAGAAAGTTGGTATGCCCATCCTTTATTATAAGGCAAATACAGCCAAAAGTCAACATGATTTCATGAATCCGGATAATCCTGAGAACATTTACAATTACAAGGACAATCAAGATTTGGTCATGCTTGGTAAGCCATGGGACCCGCCGTCTAAAGGTGGTACAATACACAGGCTTGCTATGGAAACCGGCCAACAACCGGGCTACAGGTTCTACATGAACACAACGAATGACAAATTGTTATCGTCGTCCAGAGCGGCGGTTAGGCCCTATCGTGCAGATACGTATATTTTGATTTCAGCCGGCAGCGACGGCGAGTATGGCACACCTGATGATATAAGTAATTTTGAATGGAGATATCGAGAACAACCATAGCAGCAAGCCGCTTGATCGGCAATAGATGTGCGCATCCTGAACTGCTCTACCGGAAGTTCTTTTTAACCGAAAGTACGTGGTGATGTGGAGAAGGAGAAATAACGATGAGAAATTTGATAGCTATTTGGATAATGATATTGATGCTGTTCACTGCCGGTTGGGCACAAGCCGGCATTTGTGAGATTGTCAACGGAAGTTTCGAAGACGACGGCGCGATAGGCGATATCATGGCGCAGGAACCGAACGGCTGGGATGTCAATGTTCCTTCGGGTCAGTTCACGGGAAAAACAGATGCATCGTGGTCGACGGATGGCAGCTTCAGCTTGTTTTTATCTTCACAGTGGTTTAAGGCCTTCGACGCTAATGATGCGGCAATAGTTTCTCAGGATGTTTTTCTGGATGATGTGAATGAGATTACGTTTGACTTAAAGCTGGGAACCTATACGGGCTCTGGATGGGACCCGAATAACGCAACTGCGGTTGTGCTGATCGATGACGAGGTGGTTTGGGAGCCGAACAGCGCAAGCTCGGATATAAGGGGAGAGTATATTGGCCAAAGTTATGTCGTTGAGGATAAATACAGGGATGAAAAACCGCACAAATTGTCATTTGGTTTAAGAATCAATATAGACACGGAAGGTGGATTTTTCGAGTTCTACCGTGTTTGGTGGGATTCCATCGATTGCGTGATATATTGCGGCGGCGGCGGTCTTTTGGCCGGGGATTTTAACCGTGATTGCTATGTCGATGTAAACGACCTGCAACAGGTAACGGATGTATGGCTGCTTGAGGTGGTCTCTGATGACAAACATAATCTGTTTCGGGATGATGATTTAGCCGGCTTTGGCACTATCAATTTCTTTGACCTGGCGATTCTTGCCGACAACTGGCTCCTAAGGAGCTTTCAGGAGCAGCAGGAAGTTAGTGCTGTTAACAGTAACGGATATTAAAAGGAGTAGCTGTGGAACGTAAAAAAACAGGTCTAACGATTATCGAGTTATTGATCGTTCTGGGAATCATAGCCCTGTTGGTCGGGCTGCTTATCCCAGCTCTGAGCGTAGTGCGCAATATGGCTAAAGAGACAAAGCAAAAAGCCCAGTTTTCTACTATTGAGCTGGCTCTGGCCGCTTTCAAGAACGATGAAGGCGATTATCCGCCGTCCGACTGGGTAATGCCGCCTGATCCTCGCAGCGATTATTGCGGAGCGCAAAAGCTCGCCGAAGCGCTTCTTGGCTGGGACTTGCTGGGATTTCACCCTAATACGGCCTGGAGAGCGGATGGTCTCGATGCTGTGGATGGCCCAGGTTCATACGATCCGGCTCAAACGAGGGACATTAACGGCGACGGTATTCCAGATACTTTCGATGAGAGAAAAGGTCCTTATTTGGAACTGGCTACTTCCAATGCGTTCAAAATCATCGATCTTTTCAGGCAGAATTCAATCCAATCGCTGGCACCTGATACGTTTGTGATTTGCGATGTATTTGGATCTAAAAAGATAACCGTGGTTAAAGGAACCAACCCGATTACTGGTCAGCCGATTAATGTCAACGAAAAGGCTGGTGCCCCAATACTTTATTACAGGGCGAACACTTCCGGGAAGATAATTAATGATGTTTACCATGTCTCTGACAATGATGCCCTTATTGTAACCAAGCAGCAGGACGACGGCAGAGTGCATCCCTTGGCCGATCCCAGTGGGCCTTATCAGTTCTTCTATGATTATATCAGAGACCCAAAGATAACAGCGAAGCCCTGGCCTTACAGGCCCGATTCTTACATATTGATTTCAGCGGGGGCGGATGGTCTTTACGGGACGAGTGACGACATTCACAATTTTGGAAACTAAGCTCCCATCCACACCCCATTGAGCGTGCTAAAGCTATGAATACTCGCAGATACAAGCAAGGCCTAAGCCTTGTCGAGATGTTGATTGTGGTGGGTTTAATTGCGCTGCTGGCGACAATGGTCATCAGCGTCGCGAGCCGTATTGATAATCAGTCCAAAGAAAAAGGCATCGAAAGTGTATTTGTGCTGCTGGAAGGTGCATTGGAGGAGTATAAGGAATTTCAAGGCGATTTTCCCGGACAGCCTGTAAAGGATTTTACGAATGCGGCGGCACATTCGGAATATCTTTATGGAGAGCTTTACTCCATACCGGGCTCCCGGAAGATATTGGAAAAAATCAGCGATTCTCTAATAAAGAATAAATATGGAACGGCTGACTCACCGGCGGAGATATATGACCCGTGGGGAACAGTTTTGGAATATAGGTATGACCCCCGTGATAATTTCCCGGAGCTTATATCAGCAGGTCCGGACAGAATCTTCGGCAATGCTGATGATGTAAGTAACAGAAAAAAATGAGAACGAGGTCAAAACAATCCGGTCTTACATTGCCTGAGATGGTGGTTGTTATCGCAACCATAGCGCTGCTTGTCGGTTTCGGATTACCTGCTATACGCGCGCTTCTGAACTCGTTCGAGACCCAAAGCGGCGCAAAGACTCTGATAAGCACCGCACTTGCTTCGGCTCGTGCTATCGCCGCAAAAGAGCAGCGCTACGCCGGTGTCCGTTTCCAGCAGGATTCGGCGGGCAATCAATACATGGTCTTTATAGTGCACGAAGAGCCGGCCAGGATGGGCAATCTGACAATTGGATTTAGGGCTGTCAAGGGTATCAAACCTATCAAACTGCCTGAAAATGTCGGCGTTGTGGATCTGGTATATAATCCCGATCTGCTTACTCCTCCGGGAGATGGAATTGTAGATAATGATATTGAGATGAATAATGTCAATGTCCTCAGGGATACGATGACTTTTTCGATTATTTTCTCGCCGTCCGGCAAATTGGTCATTCACGACGTCCGTGTGAGAAATCGAGATGGAATTTACCAGCCGGATAATGGAACTACGAATAAAGTCTCGATGGATGATATCTTTAATTCCCTTGTGAATATAAACAATTACGGCGTGGGTATGTTTATCCAGGACGACAATCCTGAAATAGGTTTGGGGGAGGAATTGAGCCGAAACAGCTTCGTCATTATTTATGAAAAGGATAAATTCGAGCAGGCCCAGGCGAGCGGCAGGGCGTGGTCGGATTATTTGGCGCAGATGGCTCGGGACAGGGTTTATATAAATCCTTACACGGGGACGATGATTTTACCGAATTGACAGATTTATGAGAAAGAGACGTCAATATACCGGTTTTTCTCTTACGGAGGTTTTGCTGGCTGTCGGTACGCTGGCTGTCGGGATGATTTTTATAAGCGGTACGTTCCTTACTGGTATTCATTTTTCGACGATTTCCACCGAGCGAACCATAGCGGCGGTGGTCGCCGAGGAGGCATTTGCAAAAGTCAGGCTGTACGGCATCAATCTGACAGATCCGAATTTCGCGGTAAATCAGCAAGTCCCTTTCGAATCGTTAAATCTTATCGCCGACGATGAATTTGGATACCCTTCAACGAAGACATTAACCGGCAAGCACTACTACTGGTCCGTCTTATGCAGGCCTGTGTATTCCGGTTCGACTAATCGGCTTGTGCAGGTAACCGTCTTCGTTAGCAGGAAAGTGGGCAGCACTACTATATATCCGGGCGGGCAGGGAAGACCCGTTCCGGTGCAGGTTGGTGTCTCCGGGGCTATTGGTGACAGGGTACTAACTATCACCGACAGTATACAATTTATTAATGACGGTTATACGATTGTTGAAAACACTTCAGGGAACATTTATCGAGTTGTAGAACGAGGAGCAGATCCTACTCATCCCGAACAAATCACCCTTGCCCAGGACAAACCGTGGCTGGGTGGTGACTTGGTTTGGGTGATTCCACCGCCGGTAGGCGGCGGCAAATGTCCCTGCATAGGGGTCTATCAGAGGCTGATCAGGTTTTGACCGAGGAGTTTAACGGATCTATCAAAGATATTGAGTGGCTTAAGGCGATTTATAAGTTGATGAATAAAGAACGACAAACAACAAACGGTTTTACATTAGTTGAGCTTCTTGTTGCTATTGGGATTCTGGCTATGGTTCTGTCCTTTGCGAGCGTGATTTTTAGAGTCAGCATCGACGCCCACCGAACTGCAATCGCAAACGTTGAAATTATGCAGAAGCTGAGGGCTATAACCAACCAGCTCGACTCCGATTTCAAAGGTCTTCGCAAGGATGGAGAAATTTACGTGGCATGGGTGGCCAAACCCGTGCCTGCCGCCGGTTATAAAGATAACGACCTTGACGGGTATGAGAGATTCGATCGGATAGTATTTTTCGCGGATGGCGATTTTCAGTCTTATTCAATTAATCCGATGATTCGCGGTAACGTTGCCAGAATCTCTTATATGATTGCCCGAAAAGGCAAACTCAGAGCCGAGGAGCAAGCCAGGACCGACCGAGTTCTTGCGAGAACCCAGCACATCTTAACTTCTGATCCGGCTCTTGCTGATTTTTTGGACCCCGACAACTTCACTGATCAGCAGTGGTACGACTGGAACAACCTATATGAGTACGAGAAGACATCTTTAGATGCCTGGAAAGCGATTCCCTTTCTGAACAAGGCCGACATGCTCTCTGTTATTTGCGATGTCAAGATTCAGGGTAGTAATATCAACGAACAAATCAGGGGTGCAGCAGTCGATCCGGCCGACCCGAATTCAATTCATATGCTTTTATGTCAGGGCGTGGGCGAGTTTAAGATTCAGGGCTGGAACGATGCCCTGCAACAATGGCTGCCGGAGGTAGACCCCGATGGTGACGGGGATCTGGCGGATTCTCATTTCTACATGGATGCTTCCGGGAGTGTTCCGGGCGTGCTGTATCCTTATCCTCCTAACGGAATTGTGGTTATCAATAACATAAGTTATCCGCAGGCACAGGTCGATGAGACACATTTTGGCGCGATTCCGGGACTTGGGCGGGCGCTTAAGTTTACATTTACACTGTTCGATTCCAGGGGAATTATTAAGGAAGGCAGAACCTTCACCCACATTGTTTATTTAGACGATTAAGTTACTGAAAATGAAAAAAGCGGAAAAAAAATGGTCGAGAAAATCGTTTCCGGCGGGCTCTGCTCTGATCCTGGCAGTAGTTCTGACCACCCTGTTGGCTATCATCGGTGTGTTGTTTGTAATGGTTTCCCGCGTGGACAAGATGGCGACATCATCCATCTCGGAGAATCAGGAACTGAACCTCGCCGTCGATACTCTCGTTGCACAGATATCGCAGGAATTGATCCTGGATGTCCCCGGTGTGGCGGGCCAGGAGTACTACGATTATCCTGATGTTAATGACGCCTGGCTGGCAAGCCTTGAGCCTTACAGAGACGGAACTGTTTATAAATGGCGGCAGATAAGCGATGTCTATAACAAGCTGGACCCAAATCTGCAATTGCAGGCTGAGGTTGTTCCGGACCATCAGGATGCCGCCGTCATGGGTGAGGCGGTTATGGCCGATGCCGATGGAGACGGCGTGGCGGATTCGCGATGGGTGATTATACCGGAGATGAGCAGCGGAAAAGGCAAACCCATTTATGCGGCCATCAGAATCATTGATAACGGGGCAATGTTAAATGCCAATACGGCCTTCAAATTTGTTCCATTATTTGACCCTAACGATCCTAAAGCGACCGTGCTCGATATCGGCGGACCGGACCAACTGCAGATAAATCTTATGGCTCTTGCCGGCCGGCCTGGACAGCCTCCCACTTCGTTGGAAGAGATGGATTTACTCACAGCAAGAGCGAATTCCAGCTATGGTCTTAATCCGTTGGATTTGGTCTCATATGTAAAGAATGTCATTTGGAGTTACGGCGATCCAAACGGACCTTACACGCCTTTTGACATTTCCGATGAACTGGAATTTCGTTACAGATTCCTGTTGAACCATAGCGATATTGACACCCGGCTTGAACAATGGGCGGGATACTTCAGGCTCAACACGTTGTCCACACCCCTCTCATCAGGGGGGCAATCGCTGGACAGGTGGTTCGAAAAGGCCGAAGGTAATGGTGGTCTCGATCCTAATTATGCGTATCGTCATCTTGTTACGACTTATAATATGGACCGAATTATTAATCCCATCGGACCGGGCTTTAACGGTGGGAAGATGGTGAATGTCAACAAGGCCGACAAGAATCTGCTGTATGATGCGATAAAAGTAGGACTTCTGGATGCTGAACCTAACTTTGTTAATGTCGATCGATTGGCCGCTCAACTGGCGGTTAATATCGTCGACCTTCGAGATGATTATGCCAGTGATCCTGGTGCGGAGGTTACTGTTTTGCCTTTGCCGGATGGCTCGACTTACTACGGCTTTGAGGTCCAGCCGTTTATAAGTGACATTGCGTTTAAGATCAGCAGTACGCGCGCGAATATTTCGACGAACAATCATTTTGCGATCGAGCTTTATAATCCGTTCGATGCACTTATTCCGCTGAGCAGCTTCAGGCTGGAGATTCGTCGGCATAGCGGTGAGGTCGTCGGCACGATAAACCTGGACGGTTATGCCATGTCAGACTACGACCGGTTTGTGGTGACTAATAATTCCGGAGCTTCGAACACTTTTGGTGTTACTGGTATGATGTCAACCGGAGGGGGTAAAGAAGATCCCGCTTTGGTGCTGGCCGAATATGATCAGGACGCAGGATCAGATCCACGAGATCCAAATTATGTGTTAAAACCAGAAGGCAGTTATGACGTTTATCTTATAAGGAAGACATCGGCCTCAGACATCTATCTTGACAAACAGCAAACTCAGGATAATGGCTGGTTTGACTGGAATAAAGTTAAGGATGTCCCACAGTATTACTCCCGGGCGGACAATGATTGGAATGTGGTGTTTCAGAATATGGAATCTGCGAGTAATACATTAGGTAGTGCTAACGGAATAACCGGGACGCGAAAGAACTACAATTTTTATGATTTTGCAAGTGCTCTTGAGCGTTTTGCATCGGTGGGCGATATAGCAAGAGCACTTACCATAGGACCAAGGCCAACTACCGAGCCGGAAGATATGATTGGCATGCGTCTGGCGTCCGAGCCTAACGAAAATGCTGTCCGGCTCGATTTGCAGAATCCTCTCTATGAAAACATTTTCCAATATCTGACGGTTATCGACCCGACGGAACATTTCGATCCGAATGATTATACTAATTACCAATCATATTTAAACGAGACGAGAATTAAAGGCCGGATAAATATCAATACTGCACCATGGTTTGTGATCGCCCAATTGCCGTGGATGCAGGAATCAATTGCCCAGGCAATAGTTGCATATCGAGATACGATAGGGGGGGCTTTTGAAAGCACCGGCGCGCTTTTGCAGGTTCGCAGTATGGGCTACTATGCAAACGACCCGAATTATGCTTCTGTGGATTTGAGCGGCTATCCCGATCTGACGCCGAACGATGGAGCAGTCGGCGATTTTGAAGAGCGGGACGTAATCTTCTCAAGGATCAGCAATATTACTACCGTGCGAAGCGATGTTTTTACCGCTTACATCCTCGTTCGTATTGGCGCCGACGGCCCGCAGAAAAGAGTGCTGGCCATACTCGATAGAAGCCAAGTGGCATCCCCCGCCGGCAAAATGAGAATCCTTGCCCTGCACCCCGTCCCGGACCCAAGGTAAATCGTCAATGATTCAGCAGTTCAACGATCTCTGGTTGGACTTTTTTGTTTGCTGTGATGACCTGAAATTTGTGCCCTTCGTAGCTGTCCAGATCGACGGGAAAAATTTTCTGCCCCTGCCAGTTCGTGAATAGGGCTCCTGCGGCCTCGGCGATTGCCGCCCCGCCGGCGATGTCCCACAGCTTCGGCGTATTGGCGATCGTTGCGACCATGCTGCCCTTTGCTACGTACGCCACCTGCAGGGCGGTAGAGCCTAAATTTCGAAATCTCGTTCGATTCATAAGTTCGCAGGCCCAGCTCGGCGCGCCATCATCGAAATGGCTTTCCAGACCCACGCTGGCAAATTTGTCGATTGCTTCTTCGCTTGCGGTGATTCGCCTGCCGTTCAACTGTGCCTCACCGCCCTTGACGGCGGTGAACATCGATTCTGTGGCCGGCTCGAAAATCACGCCGACAATCGGCTTGCCCTCGTACATAACACCGATACTGACGGTAAAAAACAGCATACGATGCGCGAAATTATTCGTGCCGTCGATTGGGTCTATCACCCACCAAAGTTGATCCTTACCTCGCGGCGGCTGTTTGAAGAGTTTGCCTTCATCACCTTCCTCGGCGATAAATCCGTGATCGGGATAATTCTCTTTGATCCGGTCGATGATAATCTTCTGACATTGGGCATCGGCCTGGGTTACCATCTCGGTAGCGTTTTTTATCGAAACCTTGATATAATTAATTTCTTCCATCGCGTGCTGGCCCGCCAGGCGAGCCGCCACGATGGCCGTCTCTAACATGCTGCTCAGGTTTCTCTGCTCTAAAGCCATATCTTGTAATCCGCCTCGAATCTTGACATAACCATTACGTTGCCCTATTCTAACGTAATTATGCAGGCAAGCCAACAGCTAAATAAGCCGAAATTTTTCTACCGGGCCTCGTCCGGCCAACGGATGGTCGCTGCGATTGTTTGCCTGGGGATAATTCTTTTCTTCGCAGCATTTGCATTGGCTGGACATTACCACATCAATATGGGCCGATGGCTCGGCTATTGCGGCTTCAAGCAGCGGACCGGTCTGCCGTGTCCGACCTGCGGAATGACTACGGCGACGCTTGCCTTCGCCCAGGGCAGAATTTTCGAAGCCTTCGATATTCAGCCGGCCTGTGGTTTTTTGTGCTGTGTTATGGTTATCGCCGGGATTCTTGCGTTTATTATCGCTGTTTTAGGAATATATTTCCGCTTTATAGAGCGTTTTTTCACGGAAGTGAAGCTAAGATATATGATATTGATCCTGATAATAATTATAGCTGCCGGATGGGCGGTTACATTGGCCCGGGCAGTGGCGGTAAATAACTGATTTGATGCAATTACCTGTTGAAAACAGGGGATTGACCACGCCGGATCACACATCGCATAGAGTACAGAATCTTGAGTTTTTCCTTGACGAGCTGGTGAGTAATTTGGTATAAATAATATTGGTAAAGCTCGTGTTCGCATAGGTGTATACAGTTGTATTACAACCTGTCAGCAGGTCAGTTCACTGTGATTGTATAAGTGAGTGTGCTGATTGGTTATTAAGAGAAGTTCTGAGTCGTACCAAGTGGCCGACCTGAGAGAGGTGTGTTAAATCATGCGTAAAGAAGTACTATAGTTTTGCGATTCTAATAGTCATATTTTTAACATTTTATTTGATGACCCATGTTAAATTCAAGAAGGAAGGGGGTGAACACAAGTAGTGAACACTTATACATAGCAGACATGGATAAAATAAGATGGGAGAAAAAATATTATAGGTCTTTTAAATTAATTTGAAGAAGGGAAATTATTATGTGTAGAAGACTAATGTATCTGGTTTCTTTGATTTTTGTGCTGAGCTTGGCTGCTAATGCCTCGGCCGACCTCATCCTTCACTGGCGATTTGACGATGGTTCGGGAACCACTGCCGTTGATACAAGCGGTAATGGGCATAATGGTACACTCGAAGGTGACCCCAAGTGGGTGGCCGGCAAAATAGGCGGCGCACTGGATTTCGGCGGCGACGGTGATCGTGTGGTTGACGCAGCCGGTGGAGACTACCTCAATGGTCTGCAAGCCATGACAGTAACCGTATGGATCAAGTCAAATTTAATTGGCACGGACAAGGGATTCATCGAGGGTGAGGACCCCGATGAAAATGACAATGTGTGCACAATCCGTTACGATTCTGCAGGCGTGACCTACGGAGGCACTAACGTGTTGAAGATGGCGGTAACATCCAGCAGCGAGCAGCAGTTGGAAAGCTCCAGCAATCTTCAGACTACTGAGTGGCAGCATGTCGCGATGACCTGGAGCAGTGGAGATATCATCAGGCTCTACATCGATGGAGTCGAGGATACACCGTCGGGTAACGCTACGGCCGCTTCCGGCCCGCAATCGGGCGTAGTCAAGTTCATTGTCGGCCAGGGCGGGAAAGATTCCGGCGGAGGTTGGGACGGCCTGATCGACGATGTGCGGATATATGACGAGGTGTTGTCGGCCGAACGAATTCAGGGTATTATGTTAGGTGAAGGATATCCGTATGCCATAGGACCAAGTCCCGATAATGGCGCTATGTATCCGGACACCTGGGCGAGCCTTAGCTGGACGCCCGGAGATTTTGCCGTTTCTCACGATATATATATCGGTGAGAATTTTGACGATGTGAACAATGGCGCCGGCGATACTTTCCGGGGAAACCAGGACTCTACGTTTTATATTATCGGCTTTCCCGGATACCCGTATCCTGATGGCCTTGTCCCCGGCACAACCTACTACTGGCGAATCGACGAGGTCAATGAAGCCGAGCCCAATAGTCCCTGGAAGGGCAACGTTTGGAGTTTCTCAATTCCACCTAAAACAGCGTATTACCCGGTTCCGTCTGACGGTGCCGAATTTGTCGACTTGAATGTAAAGCTTCAATGGACGGCAGGTTTCGGGACAAAAGTGCACTATATAGTCTTAGGCGAAGATTTCGACCAGGTGAGCAGCGCTGCCGCGGGTATTCCCAGCGGCACAACGACTTATACTCCCAGCCCACTTGAATTGGCCAAGACTTACTACTGGCGAGTTGATGAGTTCGATGGCGCCGGTACGTACAAAGGCGAAGTCTGGAGTTTCACTACTCTGGGCGCAGTCAGCGGCCCGAATCC
>CAZHBL010000105.1:0-12022 GCA_964530105.1 uncultured Pirellulales bacterium
AGCAGCACCACCGT
This sequence comes from uncultured Pirellulales bacterium, assembly GCA_964530105.1. Taxonomy (GTDB): domain Bacteria; phylum Planctomycetota; class Phycisphaerae; order Sedimentisphaerales; family Anaerobacaceae; genus JAFGPJ01. The sequence continues at coordinate 15 of CAZHBL010000105.1, forward strand.
GTCCAGATACTGGATGAGGCCCTTGATGCGGCGGTTCGTCTGTCACACCGGTATATCCCTGAGCGTCAACTGCCGGACAAGGCGGTCAGTCTGACCGATACGGCGTGTGCAAGAGTGGCCGTAAGCCAGCATGCGGTGCCTCCCGAGCTGGAGGACTGCCGCCGGCGAATCCAAGCCATGGAAACGGAACTGGAGATCATAGGAAGAGAAACTGTCACCGGCGTGGACCACAAAAAGCGCGAATCGGAGATTTCTGAGAAACTCGAAGCCGAACGCAATAGATTAGCTGAGATAGAAGAACGCTGGTCGAAAGAAAAGGTGCTGGTCGATTCCATACTGGAGATTCGCGCCAAACTGCGAGAATCAGGCAAAGGAACGATTGAGCAGACAGAAGCGGCTAAAACTACCGCTGACAATACCGGCGAAACCACGCCGGAAGTACCTGAAGCCTCAGAGACCTTCGATAGAGAAGAATCGCTCGAACAGCTCAAATCTCTGCAGGAGCAGCTCGGCGAGTTGCAGGGGGAAAGGCCGCTAATTCTTCCTTGCGTAGATGCGCAGGCCGTCGGTTCGGTTGTCGCCGATTGGACGGGGATTCCGGTTGGCGGAATGGTAAAGAATGAAATCGAAGCTGTTTTGAATCTGGCCGACAGGCTCAAAAAGCGAGTTATGGGCCAGGACCATGCGTTAGAAGCAATTGCCAAGAGAATCACTACGTCACGGGCCCGCATAGAGAATCCGAACAAGCCAATTGCAGTTATGTTTCTGGTCGGCCCCAGCGGTGTGGGCAAGACCGAAACGGCGCTTGCCCTGGCCGAAGCAATGTACGGGGGCGAGAACAACTTGATTACAATCAACATGAGCGAGTTCCAGGAAGCCCATACCGTCTCGACGCTCAAGGGTTCGCCTCCGGGGTATGTCGGCTACGGCGAAGGAGGAGTTCTCACAGAAGCGGTGCGACGGCGTCCCTACAGCATCGTTTTGCTCGATGAAGTTGAAAAAGCCCATCGTGACGTACACGAGATATTCTTCCAGGTTTTTGACAAAGGCCAGATGGAAGATGCCGAAGGGCGCCTGATCGATTTCAAGAATACAATTATCCTGCTGACCAGTAATTGCGGGACCGACTTGATTATGGACATGTGCAAAGACCCGAAGCTGATGCCTGAGCCCGAAGGGATATGCAAGGCTCTTCGCAAACCTTTGCTGGAAGTCTTTCCAGCAGCTCTTTTAGGCCGACTTGTCACAGTGCCCTATTATCCGATCAATGACGAAACGCTAAAACTGATTATTCGCCTGCAGCTTGGCCGAATTGGCCGCCGGACACAGGAAAATCACAAAATACCGTTTACTTATGACGACCAGGCCGTTGATCTTATTGCCAGCCGCTGCACTGAGGTTGAAAGTGGAGCCAGGACAGTTGATGCTATTCTGACTAACACCGTCCTGCCTGAAATCAGCCATGAGCTGCTGAGACGGCTTATGGAAGGTAAGACCGCGAAACTGGTGCACGTCGGTGTAAAGGACAGTGAGTTTGTCTATTCGTTCGATTAAAATGTGTAATACGGGCCGAATAATCGGCCAAATAATATCCGTTGCAATTGAATAGCACAAAATGTAGACTCAAGTGTTCAAATATCTAATAGGTGGAATTGCAAAAATGCCTGAGAAACCTACACAGAAACACAGGGAACTGGCAATTGAAACGACGCTGGGCGAGGATGTTCTCTTGCTGATAAGCTTCTCGGGAACCGAACAGCTTGGCCGGCTCTTCGAATACAAGTTGGAGCTGGCCAGCGAAGACTATCAGATCAAACCCGAGAGCATCATCGGGGAGAATGTAAGCATCCGTCTTAATCTTGGTGATAAAGGGGTTCGCTACTTCAACGGCCATGTGAATCACTTCACCCAGATAACAGCTTCCGGCCAACTGGCACGCTACAGAGCAACAGTAGTGCCCTGGTTCTGGTTTCTGACCCGCGTGGCTGACTGCCGGATATTCCAGGAGAAGACAGTCCCGGATATTATTGAGCAGATTTTCCGCGATCGCGGATTCACTGATTATGATAAACGCTTAAGCTGCGAATATAGCACGTGGGAATATTGCGTGCAATACCGTGAGACCGACTTTAATTTTATCAGCCGGCTTATGGAACAGGAGGGAATATACTACTACTTTAAGCACGAAAACGGCAAACACTCATTAGTCATGGCTGATTCACACAGCGCCCATGAGCCTTATCCGAAGTTCGAAAAACTTACATATCATCCATCTGACAAGGGACCCATAACAGAAGAGTACATTTCGGATTGGTTCGTCGAAACCCATCTGCAGCCCAACTCATATGCGATTAACGATTTTTATTTTATAAAGCCCCAAACACCTCTTTTCGCCAAGGCAAATGCGAGTGACAGCGCGGAACAAGGCGGTTCAAAAAACAATTACGAAATCTACGATTATCCCGGCGATTACACTACTTATAATGACGGAACAGAATACGCCAGGAAGCGTATAGAAGAGCTTCAGGCCCAGTATCAGGTAGCAACCGCAAAAAGCGACTCCCGTGGCATTTGTCCCGGATACTTATTTGAATTGAGCGATCACCCACTTGCTGACCAGAACCAGAAATACCTCATTACATCCGCGAATTACACAATCCAGGGTGACGATATCTTCTCAACCGGAGTTGCAGGCAGTGAGTGCATCTTTTCGTGCAACTTTACCGTTATTAACAGTTCAAAGGCTTTTCGTTCACAACGTATTACCCCCAAACCCAAAATTTCCGGTCCTCAGACGGCCTTTGTAGTGGGGCCGGCAGCCGATGAGATTTGCACCGATGAGTTCGGCCGGGTCAAAGTCAAATTCCACTGGGACCGTTACAGCAAAGCCGACGAAAACAGCTCCTGCTGGATAAGAGTCGCCCAGGTTTGGGCGGGCAAGAAGTGGGGAGCGATGTATATTCCGCGTATCGGCCAGGAGGTTATTGTGGAGTTTCTGGAGGGCAATCCGGACCAACCAATCATAACCGGACGGGTATATAACGCCAAGGCAATGCCACCATACGACCTGCCCGGCAATGAAACAATATCCACCCTTAAATCCAACTCCAGCAAGGATGGCAGTGGTTTTAATGAAATGCGATTCGAAGACAAAATAAACGAGGAGCAAATTTTTATTCATGCTCAAAAAGACTTGGATATAAGGGTGGAGAACAATCGATTTGAAAACATCGGAGGGGAAAAGCACTTAATTGTTAATAAAACTAAAAATGAAGAAATCGGGGAAGACAGGACCGAGAAAGTTAAAGGCAAACATATAGAAGAGATAGAAAAGAGCAGAGAACTAACGGTAAAGGGAGAGGAAAAAAAGAATGTGAAAGGAAAACTTTCGTTAACCGTCAGTGGAGATGGGGTCGAAGTATACGAAAAAAATCTTCAAAAAGAAATCTCGCAGAAAATGTCTATCAAAACAAAAACGGCGGTAATTCAGGCTGATACCAATATTACGCTATCTGTTGCGGACAGTTCCATAACAATCGAACCGGGAAGCATCGAGATTAAAACTGGCGGCACAATCAAAATCGACGGCTCCATGGTTGAAATAAAAGCAAAAGGAAATGCAAAAGTCGAAGGGATGGGAATGACCGATATTTCCAGCTCCGGAATCACAAGTATTAAAGGAAGCTTAGTTAAAATCAATTAGATGCTATGGCAAAAGAAAGTCCTTTAACTCTAAGTCCGAACAAGCCGGACAAACCTCCGAAAACAATTGAGGCTGATAAAGCCGATGCTGGGGAAAGCTCGCCAGAGCGCAAACAAAAAAAAGCTGAAACAAGCAAGATCCAAACAACACAATCACAGGTCCAATCACAGGAACAACCACAGGGACAAACCAAAGAGCAACAGCAGGAATCGCAGAAAAAAAAGGAAGAAAAGAAAAAAATCAAATTGGTTGAACTCTGTGAAGTTCTCAATAAAAGCCTTTTGTCCAAATACAAGAAAGAACTCGGCAGTGCGCAATGGGCATACGTCGAAGGTGCCGCCGGCAATTCCAGTGACAAAAAGAATTTGCCTCAAGCTGCAAAAAGAGAGAAAGAAGAAGGCGACTTCAGACAGTACATTAATCTTACAAAGGATATAGAGGACAAAGACGTACACCCGGAGTTCGGGAGAATGCTCACATTCAAAGCCAGAGTGGAATGGGAGGATAAAAATCAAAAAGAGTCCATTGCCGGCAAAAAAATATACTGGGGGTATGAACGAGAATACAACACCGGAAAGAAGAAAAAAGAGGACAGAGAACCGGATGAAAACGAGCAGCTTATGGGCTTGTCAGGCCCGGACAAACCCCAGGGCGATTCCTCGAAAACAGTTCAATGGTTTGGCCCTTCATCCGTAGACGAACAGGGATGGACATCGACTGTTGTATTTCAAGTATCCCAAATTGAACGAGACAAATTCAAGATTTACGCTCAAGCTGATGTAGACGATTCCAATAAACCCGGTGGAGATAAAAAGGAAACAAAATATTATATCGTCGGCAAGCTGAACGTAAAAATAGTGGAAATCTGCGAAGTCATCCCGAAAGAAACATTAAAAAAATACTATAAGAAAAAAGGCAAAGAGGCACAAACTCCAGACTGGGGCTGCGTGGAAGGAGCGGCAGACAAATCGCAAGACAGCAAAATACTGCCCTGTGACGGTAAAAGGGAAAAAGAAGACGGAGAAGATTCTTTCAGACAGTATATTAATCTAAATAACGATATCGACGAGAATAAAGTCCATCCCGAATATGGCAGAACACTGCAATTTAAAGCAAAAGTAAGATTGGAGAACGAGAAATATAAAGACATACCATTAAAAGACAAGAACGTATATTGGGGATATGAATACAAGTATGAAGACCGCCCCAAAGACACTAATGAAATCAAGGGAAGCTATAAGAATAAATCGAATAAAACAACAAATGTCACTTTAAATGTCCCGAAGACATTAGACGATAGTGAGAAAGAAAAATTCGACGGTCTTAACGGGCCTGTTGCATTTGATGAAGGTTCTTCGGGCTCAGATGAAAAAAAGGATGCAGGGTCAAAAAAGAAAAATTGCAAACAGTGGTTTGGTCCGGTCAAAACCGACAAGAGCGGCTGGACAAAAGATGCCGTTAAATTTATCTTTTCACAATATGGTGGAGACCAGTTTAAAATCTTCGCAAAAGCCGACGTTAATGATTCAGGCAAACCCGGCGGAGATTCGAAAGAAACTGAATTTTATGCCGTCTGGAGAAAATTCTGGTACCAGCCAAGCCATTACAGCGGCTTCACCAACCAGCCTGATTTATCCGAGGCCCAGAGCGCGTATAAAGCGGTAAAAGCTGTTATGAACAAGTCCTCTCTGCTCGAAAAAAAATCCTACACAAAGGACAACCTGGATACTAAAGGGGTCAAAGGAATTACCCTCTACAAACAGAATCAGATTAAATTTGACAACAACAATAAAGAAGTAGTGATTATCGGTACGGGAAATGAGAAGAAAATCAGAGAATTTTTAAATGATGGAGTCAATGACGCAGATGCTGCTGCTGAGCCCATAAAAATCCATGTTATGTATTGCGATTATCAATGCGATCCCGAAGATAAAACAATTTATCCTCGATTCAATTCAAGAATTATTTCATTTTCTGAACTGAACAAGTATACAGGAGGGCTTGTTCTGAATCCGCCGGTAAAGCCGGGGGTTGATGTTTTTGAGGATATATCCTGGCGTCTGGTATCCTTATCAAAAACGAGCGTTTTTTTTAAGAAATTATTGTTCAAAAGCAACGAGGACATTGCTGCATCAACTAAAGTAACCGGCTCTATACACAGTGGAGTCAAGGCGGATATCACAGTAAATGAAACTTCAATAGAAATTACTGTGCCGGACAAGTTAAAAAAGTATTTCGCCGATTCCGGAAAATTAAAACAGGCAGATAAAGCAATTTATATAGAAGCAAAGGTTAATTATGGCGAAAAATTTCTTGGAGACAGTGATGGTCATCATGTAATCATTGTTGTAAAGGTAAACGATAATACGGAAACCAGTGCAACGATTGCTCATGAAATCGGGCACAGCTTTAACCAAACACCAAGACCGGCAAACAAACCAGCCAGCCTTCCTGCGCACCCAATGGGCCACACAGATGCAGGATACCATTGTTATTATAAAGCCAAAGCAACAACAAATGACAGTGGGGACACCTACAAAGACGGAATTTGTGTCATGGCTCAGAATTCTAACAACTCAACACCTGATTACTGTCCCATATGTAAGCCTTATGTAAAACTCCAGAACATGACAAGTACGAAAAATCCTTCACGATAGCAGGAAAAAAAGAGATTGAAAATCGCAATAGATGAAGCAAACATTAAGTATATTATCTATTTTATGGATTATTTTGTTTATAATCCCGATTTCAGGATATAAAAAAAGGGAAATATATCACATGGCCACTCAAAAAGAATTGTCGAGTCAACTGCTGAACCTAAAAAACGACGATTATTTTACCTGCACAGATAAAAAAATAAATGAGCTCGAGAAAGCGTTAATACGAACATTCGATTTCAACGGCATTGTTATAAATGGCCCGGAAATAATTTCGGATAAAAACAATGAACACTTCCCGGTTCTTGTTGCTTTCCGAAATACCTGCTATAGAGATTATGTCTCGAAACGCAAGCAAAACTGTACTATCGTGCTCACTGACATGAGTTCGGAAACTGTACATTGTTTTAAGGCCTTTGATATCACAAAAACCCCCGCCAAATCAGATGTTGATTTAACTGATCCCGCCCTGAAAACAAGTTATAGCGCTAAAGTATACAACTTCGATCTTAAAAAAATAACAGATATGGAATGGCACCGCGGAAGTTATGGAGTTAGTATCATTTCCTATGATTTCGGATCGAATTCAATCATTGTGAAACTCGAAGAGAAACCTTCTGACGAAAAAATTGGACTGCCCCATATGCACCCGGAACCCAATCCTTTGTCTTGTATCCTTCAAAGCAGCCTCTTATCCGGGAAAAAATACAAGAAGGCATTTCCCTCATATGAACATTTAAATATAACCAAATCCCCGGCAACAACAGGAATTGATTTTTTAATCAAACCCAACAAATCGAAAAAAGGAAATCCCGTGCTATATGGTTCCTTCACCATCCAGGCAAAACCTTTATATATTCCTAAAAAGACGATAGAAATCGATCTCGCAGAAGGAAATACAAGAAAAATTAATGCTGTCGTACCAATGACACTTCTGATTATGCAAAACAATCGATCCATTCCGGCATATCAACTTGACATGGGAATTCCAGTTTATTCAGATAATCCCGTACGATCCGGCCAGCTTATTCAAGGGCAGTTCGCTATAGATATTCTGCAGGAATGCCAAAATAGACTCGATGCAGATAAATTCATGGCATATATCGTTTTCAATGGAGTTCTTTATGGTCCTCAGGACTTTGAATGGTCACAATAGTAAATTCTCTAAGGATTGTATAAATGCCGCCGGCAGCAAGAATCACTGATATGCATGTATGCCCCCAAGTGACAGTAATTGTACCACACGTAGGAGGTCCAATCTTGCCACCCGGCTGTCCCACCGTTCTTATCGGTGGTCTGCCCGCCGCGTGCATGGGCGATATGGCCGTCTGTGTTGGCCCGCCGGACGCTATTGTAAAAGGCTCAGCCACTGTACTGATTGGCGGCCGACCCGCCGCCCGCATGGGTGATAACTGCGCCCACGGCGGTACTATCGTAGCCGGCTTCCCTACAGTCATAATCGGAGGCTAAAACTCTACTACCCCCTACCGCCAGGGCCCTGTCAACGGGGCGGGCGGCTCCGCTATAGACTGAAAACGCGGTATGCGAATCGCATCCCGGCCTTTTATTGAAAGCACCGGCATAAGCCCCCTGCCGATGAGGGCCTCCATCGCCCGCTCGGTCAGAATCGTCTCCGCACAGGGAGTAACGTGGTTCTCGCCATCGGACTGGTATATATGCATGGGTATGCCGGCCAAATCACAGCGAAGCCCATTCGTTAGAGACCAGCCGAATTCACGAAAGGCCCCTGCCAGCAGACATGCACAGAGGGCGGCCGAATTGCCCCACAGATACTGCTCGTGGCCGGCAAAAGGAGAGAATTCTTCAAAATCGAACTGCTCAATAGGGTCAGTATCTTTGCCATAAGGCAAACGCAGCAAAAACCGGGGCAGAACCAGGCCGATATATGCCGCCTCGGGCGAATGTCGAAGCTCCTGCCACAAGGGAATAGCGGATGAGCTGGCCTGCCATCGCCAATCATCCGGATCAGGCGTGGCGGCAAGTGACTGGCAACCCGCAAAATGCGAATCGGCTGCTGTAAGCAACGGCGCTCCTGCAGCCTGCGCCACCAGGCCAAGCCGGCGCAGCAGCTTGATGTCCTCGGCAGTCTGCTCGATTGTATAGCCGCCCACCAGGACAGCATACGGCTCAGCCTCGCTTTGCCCGGCAAGAAGATGGTAAGCACCGGCGGATTGAATCTGGTCCGTCGAGGCCAGGTCTGCCGCCAGTTCGGCCTTGCTTACGTCGATTAAATATAGCTTAAGCGTTTCGTCTGTTTCGACCTGACTTACAAGGAACTGGAGCAATCGCCATGCGGCTTCGAGTTCCTGGAAGTCGGGGTGATGAAGAATCGCTCGCATCTGACCGCTAATTGCCTGATCAACCTGAGCAACAAGTTCAGCCTGTTGCGGGTCAGGGGCGGGAACAATGTAAGGTTTTACGACCTCGTGGATTAGCGTTTCTATGTTAACGAATTTGCTCGCTGACACCGAAGTTGATTCTCGATTCGTCTTTTTTCCGAGCAAACGCTCAATCGTATCAACATCAGTCTCTTTTTGAACTGGGCTGCTGTTGGCCGGTTCATTATCGGGCCTGGCTTCTTCCTGTTGGCCCGCCGCCCAGGAGCGCACTTGCGAAGCTGCCTCGGCGAATGTTGTCGGGTCTTGCAGGAGTTTTCGGATTGTCTTGAGTTTTTGGAAGACTTCCAGGCGGTCGAATATTTTGTCAGGGTGAAAGTCGTCCAACTCGTTAAAGCGCAGGATTATGCGAGGTCCATCCTTGTTGCCGAGGGGAATGTGAATCTCGGCGTCAAGTTTCATCGGCAAGTTATCCAGGTTGTCAACATCTACTGAAATTCGCCGATGAGCCGCAATCGAAGGACCTGTCTCACACAAGCCGCGATTGCTCCGGCCGCTAAAGTCAGCTAACACAGCTACAGAAAAAGGTGTGTTATCTTTCGCTTTCCTGGGCGCAAATGAAGTAAGCGTACCCAATTCAAAATCTACATTTCCCAAAGACAATTGCCTGGACATAGCTGATGATCTCCATAATACAAACTTGACCCTATCGAACTGCTTTGTTGAATTTCCTTTCTCATGGTTTAACGGAATCAATATCATGAGCGATGAGAAAATCCCCGGTAATCGTAACTCAACGATAACAAACATTCAACAATCTTTAGCCTTTTTCTGATTTGTAGGTCCTATAAAACAAGTCTTCTACAAAAAAGTTGCCAGCCCTGCCAGATTAAACAGAGAGAATGTTGGCTATCGCTGTTTATGCTGAGCGGTTTTGACTTCATCAGAAGAAGGCTTCAAGCGAGAGAATATTTTTTTGATTCTTAATTATGCGCTGACACATCATGGAAGCACTTTTGCAATATCAAATATTTATTAGTTGACAGCTAAATGTTGATCGTTAGAATGCCGAATTAAGTATGTTATAAGTTGTTTTTGGCCGTGTCTAAAATATACTGAATTTACCGATAGCTATTAAGGCGAGTGTTCGTGTCATTTCCCAGTGCCACAAGAAGTATTAAGAGGTTACCTGACGGTTATATTGCGGTACCTATTACAGAAGACCAGAAATTATCGGTACTGAAAATTTGTATTTTAGTAAGACCCGAGCCGGATCCTGCGGGAGGCCGCCTGGTTGTGCTCCGCAATACAGTTGATGCTAAGATATTTTTGGGATGCATTGTCGACGCTTCCGCTCAGGTACTCGATTGGCTCGATTTATGGATGCAGAACAGCGGAACACTCATCAACACACCTGCTGCATCTCGCCTGAATCTTTCAAACGCGACGCTTGATGACCGTTGGAACAAACAATTCCGGGCATTTGAGCAACTTGACGCATCGGCAACAGTAAAAACCGGCATGGAGAGTTCCAATCCCCTGCCCACGTTGATAGACATTTCCGCCGGTTGTCCGGTTCATCCGATGGATCCCGAATCAGTAACACCCTGGAAGCTGTGCACAGATGAGGGACTACTCCAGCAAAACGGTTTACCATGTTACAGCAGTTCTTTGCATCGCTATTTATATGTTCCGGCATCCGGTTCTGCAACCAAGTTCGTACCGGTAACACCGGGAGCGCCGGCGAACGAATCCACAAAACCGCTGTCCGAAATATGCGCTGACGATGCTAATACGATCCCATTCAATATGGCAGCCGGGCTTATGCTGGTCAAGAAACATGACCCTATCTACCTGGAAACTTACATCGATATACTGAGCGGCATCTCATGGGACGGATTAAAACACGGACGATCCATACTTGACTTCGGCGAGCAGATTAATGCGTTGAGAAAAGACGAAACAACTTTGACGAACGATGGTCGACTTTTTCTGGAGACCTGCGGTCGACATGGCCGGCTGATTGAAACACTGCATCTGAAACTTCGATTGCTGGCCGATGTTATCTCGTCGGTCCATACAATGGTGTGCAATCTTCAACGTCCCCTTCTCAATATCGGTCCCGAAAGCTGGCAGGTCAAACTCGGTGAAGTGGGCCGGGGCTTACCTTTTCTATGGACAGCTAAGGCCGTGCTCAGCGATCCGGGCGATGCGATTCCGTTAGCGATAGAAGACACCAATTTACAGTACTATTTACCATCGCCTGTTGCCGGCACGTCTATTTACCGGCCCCTTGTCTCATCTGTCCCAACTAAAGGGCGAGCATCGCTCCGTATTCGCAGCGTCTTGACTGAGACGAATGATACAACAGTCGTCGAGGGCACGTTTACAACCCAGGAACGCATCGAGATAGCAAGTCACGATATTGTCTGGTTAAGGATTAATCTTGCCTGCGGTGATGTCGATCTTTACGCTCATCTCGAATCAGATTCGGCTATGGCCTCAGGTGAATGGCGCTTTAGAACAGTAGCTCAGAATTTACAGCATACGGGAGATATAAAAGCCGCAGAAGGCGTACCAATGCCGGAAGTACAGTTTGAGATTATACCACTTTTGAGCAGCCCCTGTGACTTATACTCTTTGGCGGTTTTAGCGATAAGGATTTTTCTGGTTGATAATACAAACAGCCTGCCTGTGGTCCTTGATGAAACTTTGAGCCTAATGCGCGAAATAGAAGCTCACTTCGACGAAAACGTCAGTATTGAAGAGCGTATAGGCGATCTGTTCAGCAAAGATAACCGATGGATCGAGTCGTTGGGTCCCCAACACCTGACATTTGATGAGGTTGCTTCTGATGAGATTTTCGGGATAATTCCGTCGGAAATCTGGTGGGTAGTATTGAAAATAATCATGAAGATGCTTCCCGGCCTGGGCCCGGACAGCGAGTGCAGAGATTATGGTGATGCACAACCGGGCGGTCTTCACAAAGTATTCGAACGAACGATGGACGATATTGACAAACTGATCCTGAAAACGCGCAGCCTTATCGTTTCGGACTGGGAGTCAAATCGGGAAATATCTGCGGTTATACAAAAGTATCTTACATAAATTAGTGACCGGCGGAGAAAAAATCAATAACATGAATAAAGATATTGCGAAACCAAAAGAAGAATCGATAAAACTACTGTGAGAAATTTATAGGAGTTGACAATGAAAACCATCCGATTTAAATGCTATGTATTAGGATTGCTTTTGTTTGGACTGTTAACAGGAGGGTGCAGTACGATCAGA
>CAZHBL010000106.1:0-11996 GCA_964530105.1 uncultured Pirellulales bacterium
GTGGAGTGGGTATACGGCGGATTAAATGTCAAAGCGAAACGGGCTCCGCTTTGAGTGGAGCCCGTTGGTTTTTCGGCGCGCTGCTTTGGATTAGCTAGGGATGACGTTCGTCGCACAAGGGCCTTTCTTGCCCTCACCGATCTCGAACTCCACCTTCTGGCCTTCATCAAGAGTGGCGTAACCGTCAGTCTTGATTTCCGAGTGATGAACGAATAAATCCTCGCCGCCGGCATCTGGTGTTATAAATCCAAAGCCTTTTTTCCCGTTAAACCATTTTACTGTACCTGTACTCACTTCTGTGCTCCTTTGGCCGTTTAAGGCCGTTTATTTTGTCTCTCGGTTTTCTTTATGGAGTATATTCTTGAGAGACGTAAGAATATACTTCATTGATAATAATACTACTATAATAACAGGTCTGTCACCAATAAAAATACAAAAAAAACTGATATTAGAAAAAAATAATTTTAGGGCGAGGGGCGGATGTTGGTTTTCTGCTTGCCTGGATGTTCTGACGGGCAGATATCCTGCAATTATCTCATTATCTCTGTAAATAACGCCATTTTTGACAAATCCGGCTTTAATAAATTTCTTGCTCCCAGGCTGTGGATAGTATAAAATATGTGGACGATCTACTTAATAAATCTGTCCCCAGTGCCATTATGAGCAAACGAATCGGATTTACGCTAATAGAGCTTCTGGTGGTAATCGCCATAATCGCTTTATTGATGGCCGTTCTGATCCCGGCTATGAACAGGGCACGGGAACAGGGCAAACGGGCGGTATGCCTCAATAATCTCAAGGGTCTCGTTTTGGCCTGGCTTATGTATACCGATGATAATGACGGCTGGCTGGTCCGGAGTGTTGCCGGCGATGACGGATGGGTAAAGCTGCTGGGGATTCTGCCAAACGAGAGACCTGTCGAAGAACAGCTCGATGCCATAAAAAACGGCCTTTTATTCGAATATGCCAAGATGACTAAACTGTACCGCTGTCCGGTCGCCGGGCGAGGTGAAATGCGGACGTACAGTATCGTCCATTCAATGAACGGAGTCGAATTCACCGGCAGCGGCGAAGTAAAAACGAAACTATCGGAAATCAAGAGGCCCGGCGAAAGAATCGTTTTTCTTGATGATTACGGCGAAGACTGGGATGCCTGCTGGGCCGTCTGGTATACGCAGCCGTCGTGGTGGAATCCTATCCCCATGCGTCATCATAAGGGCACCACCCTGGCGTTTGCCGAAGGGCATTGTGAATCTTGGGGCTGGAGGGACCAGCGGACGATAGATTACGGCAACGAGCCCTGGGCCATTTCCGAAGCTGGAACGGGAATAGACAAAAATCAGCCGGACAACGTCGATCTCATGAAGTTGCAGAAAGCAACCTGGGGATCCCTGGGATACAAACCTTAACATACGAAGATTTACTAAAAATGCGTATTACGCGAGAGGATTAACCGCTTCGAAATACAAATCCACAACACGCTCTGATGTGATATCGGACCACGCTGCATAAAAGTGTTCGTTTTCGGCGTAATTTCGAGCTGTCATCAAAAATGATGGACTTAGACAGATTACGCGCTCATATTCAGCCGACATAGAGAATGTGATGTCAAGATACAGCGAAAAACACAATTGTAGCGGACTGCTTTTATGGCGGGAAAAAAAACAACAATACTCATCTACTGCGTTCTGATTCTGCTTGCCGCGGCCTTAATCACATACGGCGCGTTCATTAATTCTAAAAAGGTCTCATCGCCGGAAGAAGACTATGCCAAAAAGCTCTCCGATCTGAAAGTCGACCTTATCAAAGCAGCCGCAGCAGACGGCAAACAACAACGAACATCAGGCATCATTAAGCGAAAATCCGCCGGCAAGTCTCCCAAAGCACACTCTACGTGAAGACGTTAACAAACAGGCCGTGGCGTTCATGGCTTAAAAAAATCTAAAAAACCACAATCGAAAGGCGAATTTCTGTATTTTTTCAGGATTTGGCTATGATGTGCCCAGATGCCAGCAAATCCAGGATATAAAGCCGGGAGTGAGTTTAGGAAAAAGACACCGGTCCAAAACGGATCCGGGCGATGCTTCTTGCTGCTAAATTTTCGTAAAAAAAGGCGGAGTAACCATTGCCAGAAAATTTCAAAAAGTGTATAATTGACGGGATTAGAATAATATATAAGATTGGGAGAGTTCAGATTGCATCGAATACGACCCTACGGCAGAATAGAAAGCAAAATGAATTTGCGATTATACAATGACAGGAGGTTGAAAAGATGACCGTAGAAGACATCACAAACAGGCTCAACCAGTATTATTTGTGGCTATCCTCAAGGCAATGGGAAGAATTGGCGTTGCTGCTGGCAGCTATAGCAACTCTGGTTATATTTGTAATAGTACTTGTCCTGAGATCACGGCGAAAAGTGTTGCCCAGTAAAGCTCAGTTAAGAGAGATCATCGGTATCAAATTAGCCAACCACAATAAAACCAGCGGCCGAACCGGTCGTATTGAAAAAGATCACTCATCTCATGTTCCGAAGAATCCCGGAAGACGAAAGAGGAGGAAGAAAACAAAAAAAGGATTCAAAATAGCAATCAAAGAGCTTACGCGACGCCGTAATGAAATCATCAAAAGCCGGCAAGCTGAGTTGTTCCTCCGTCAGAAGGCTGTCAAATTAGAAACTGTCAACGAACAAGTTCTATACGAAGTCGCCGATAGCAGGCCGGTTGAGGAACTCCCCGAACAAAAGGTCGCCGAGATTGCAGCCGTCATCGAACAATTTCAACTCAAAGTCCCCGAAAGCAGCCAGACCGAGCAGCGCCCCATACAAAAGGTCTACGAGATTGTGCCCGACAACGAACCATTTCAACTTAAAGTCACCGACAGCAGCCGGGCCGCGCAGCACCCCATACAAAAGGCCTCCGAGATCGCGGCCGTCAACGAAAAATTTCAATACGAAAAACCCGAAAAGCAGCAACCTGAAAAGGTCCTGGAAGAAAGCCCGGAGCAGGACTTAAAATCAAAGAAGCAGAGTAAGCCGTTTGACATTGCAGAATTCAGCAAGGCGGCAATAAGCAGGCGGCAGAGAGAGTGGTACGGCATTTATAACGAATACAGTGATCTGGATGAAGACTGAGCAGTTGTCAGTCTGAAACTTAGACCGGATCAGTAAATGAAAAAAGGGCCGCGAGCATAACACTCACAGCCCTTTTGGGTCACTTCTTGGACAACTACTATTTAAGGCTCTCCAGAAGCTCGATGGCCTCTGTCACAAGAGGATAGACCAAGGCTTGGCCTTTTCTACTTGTAACCCAGTCGTCTTCATCCGGCTCGCCGTTATGCACGCAGCCATCAGCCCTTTGCAGGATGTCGTTTTCTAGTACGTCGAGTGCTTCGACGAAAAGACCCTCGTCAAGCATAGCGAAAACGGCCTCTATCTCGTTCGCTAACTCAATTGCCGATTCTTCGTTTTTGAAGCTCTTCGGGCCAAGCTTATTAATTATCTCACTGACCTCAAACAACGTAAAGGTAACAGCTTCTTCAACGTCAATGCCCTTGTCGTCATACGTATCATTCGTATTTTTCTGGTTAGCATGAGATGCAATCGTTTGAAAGCTGAAGATTCCGACCATGAAGGGCACGTTCGGTCTCCAGATTTCGACCGTATACTCCGCCGCTTCCTTCTTCGTCTTGAAATTGGTGATGTACAGCTCGTCCATGTCGTCAATCCGGTAGTTAGTAGACGTATCGCCATAAGTGGAAGCCTGTAGGACAATCCCAGGCTGCGCACTGTCATAAATCCTGATTTCCAAATCTTCATCATGGACAAACGGCATCGCAGGATCAACCCTCTCAGGTTTCCTGGCTGAGAATTTGACTGGAACAGTCCGTCCTGGATTGTTCCGCTTGGAAGGGGGTAGTTGTGGTATGACTTCAACTGCAAGACTATCTGGTAGCAGATTTAAGTCAATCGACCCATCGCCATCAACATCAACTTCAAGTATTGGTTTGATTCCATCACTGATGGCCACGGTAGCAGTTCCCTGCGAGGTGATCGGAACATTCGTATATGAAAAAATAATTTGAGAACCACCAGATGTTTGGCGCATCAATTGGAGGCCAAACGTGGAACCTGTCCCAGCTTCCGGTCTGCCAACAATCTGGACGACGTAGTCACCGTCGGCATCAAGGATCACCGCCAACTCCCTGTGACCGTTGAGTTTGAAAATCCAGCCAGGGCAGCCTAATTGATTTTCTGTCAATCCTTCTGAATTGAGTTCCATCACATTTCCATTAGAATTGAGTACACGAATGTCAACTGGACTCATGGTTACAATTAATGTCGAGCCGTCAGACAGCCCGCGAGCAAGTATGTCCAAATCTTCTGGCTTTAGACCGTTTTCATACCTTTCAGACATCTGAGCTTCAAGGCAGTTTATTGCTTCGAATACCACGTTTACGAGCGGAATCTGACTGGCTAATGCTGTTACAACTGTTTTAACGCCTGTGCCGTATGCCTCATCAACATCTCCCTTGTCGGCAAGCCGCCTTATCTCGCAGATGTCATTTTCCAACGACAACACCTGGATAGGTATACTAATCACCGGCACAAGACCCACTATAGAACGCAAGCACACAGTGTCCGCATCAGCACATTCATAGGCTTGTGATATCACGGACACCTGAATTGCTATATCGTGAGTGTTTTCTCCTTCTTCGATGTCTATAGATTCCACGTGATAGAGCTGACCGACAATTCTTACTTCTAATTGCGTGACCCCTGGTTTAATAAAAGGGATTGAATATCCTCCATCGTAGCTAGTAGGAAATATCTGTGGTCCCTGATCCGTTGAAATAATAGCGCCCATAATCCCTTCTCCAGTAGTGTACTGGCCGTCTTCATCCTTGTCTTCATATATGGCTCCTGAAAGAGTAGTTATGCCGGGTGGCTCAGGCTCTTGGACTGCATATGCCTGGAGTTCACCTACTGTCGCCTTAAAAATATGGGTTGGGGGGGCACTTGTGGCTGTAATATCCAACCGAATATATTTTGCATCACGAGGTGTAATGTTAAAAATTTCAGGCTCACGATTCGTATTACCATACCCGGACGGATTCGTCATGGCATTGGTATTAGACTGGCGAGAAGGAACTACTACGGTCCAGTTAGTTCCATCTTCGGATAGGGAAACTGAAAAGGTTTGATTATGCTGATCCCAAGCAATTCCAATGCGAGAAATCTTATAAACCTGATTAAACTCGACCTGCAACCAGGCCGGCATGTTCCAACTATTGCACCATGCATCATTTTGGTTTGCATATTTACCATCAATGGAGAGATACGCATAATGTTTAATCCCCAGATATGTACCTTCACTATCTGCTGTCGCAATCCCACCATTAGCCTGCAAGGCGACGTTTAATAGTTCCGAACCCGGTTCTTCGTTGTACAGCTCCGTTATTTCAGATTGAGTCAAGGCTCTGTTGTAGATACGGACCTCGTCAATAGCACCATTCAGACTAACGTCGTGACGCCCTTCGTGACCAGGTCCCCAAAGATCGCTGTAGGGATAATAGTAGTGGCCAATTTGCAGCGCAGCCGTATTCGACTCATAGCCAATTGAGTATGGGGTCAATGTTTCCGATTGTCCATCAACATACATTCGTATTTCGGAACCATCGTAAGTACCGGTTACCAGGTGCCACACGTTGTCGTTTACGAGTGTGTCGGAGGACACTCCGCCACCATTATGCGTGCTCCCAACAGAGTAATACAATCCGAAATGCGCCTTGTCATACACTGTCCTCAGATGATATCCAACACTCGGGTCGTAGTCGGGTGCCTTTATTACTAATCCACTTCTCCAATAGGTATCATGGGCTTTCATCCAACAACTCACGGTGATTGGCCCCGTTATATCCAAACTCGCAGAATGTGGTGCCTCAATTGTGTCGTCCACTCCATCAAAAAGATAAGCATGGTCGGCTCTACCGAAGCGGTCTTCAGTAAGTTGCGCACCATAGACGGTTGCGTGGTTGGCATTTCCGCTCAAGTCGCTCGCATCTCCGTCAAACGGATAATAGGCCATTAATCCGTCAGTCAGGTTTGCCAGTCCAGTGCTTGCTGTCAGCAGAAGCATAACCATTATTAAAGTAATTCTCTTGTTCATTTTATTATCCTCCAAAAAGTTTCATTGTTTCATAACAAAACTCAATCTTCTGTTTATAGCTCTGTCTTACCAACAACATAACTTTCGCATGTGCACACTCAATACATTCAAAAGAAACTTCCTCACGAATCCTCCGTAACATTAAATGCTGTAAAATCAAGTTGGTTATCTGGGGCTCTGCCACTCCGAATGCAAAGCCTGAAAACTTCAAAGTACCAATAAAATCCAAAGCTGTCAATTGTGGTAAATACGTAATTTCCTTAAGACATTACGGCTTAGCACAGCTATCAAATTATTCCACTCACTATATACAATACAGCGTTTGTCGATTAAAAATGTTACCTATAATTCTGGGAAAATTTGAAAAAAGCTTAAATATCGCCAATATTGCATTAAAAAACAACGTTTTGGAGGGTAGATTTTTTCAAATTACCTGGCTGATTCTCGAAACTGGATTTCCGCCTCCGCGGGAATGACAGCCGTAGGATGGGCAGGATTTCCTGCCCATGCGGGTCATTCTTCCAGAAAGACGGGCTTTCCCGGCCGGCGGGAATTTTGTATAGTTGGCGAGTATGATAGAGATTCGACAGATGAGAACCGATGATGTCCGGCTTGGACTGCGATTATCCCGGCAGGTTGGATGGAACCAGCTTGAATCGGACTGGCTGCGCTTTATGAACATGCAGCCGGACGGCTGTTTCGTGGCCGAACTCGACGGCCGTCCCGCCGGGACCACGACCACCTGCATATTCGGGGTGGTGGCCTGGATTGCGATGGTGCTGGTGGACGAAAGCTCCCGCCGGAAAGGCATCGGTACGACACTGTTGAAACAAGCTCTCGATTATCTTGAGGCCCGGCAGGTAAAGACCGTTCGGCTCGATGCAACCAGTACGGGCCGGCCTGTCTATGAGAAATTGGGTTTCGTGCCGGAATACGAATTGGTCCGGTTCCAGGGCATAGCTCAATCGAGCATAACTTCGGGTGGCAGCCTCAAAGCCACAGGCTTTGGGGATGGTGGGGGAAAATCCATCCCCAAGCACCATAAGGCGTCCCCAAGGGACTGCCGCTTAGCGTCGCCGGAGCTGTTCGCGGATATGATTGAGTTTGACAGGCGGATGACAGGAACAAATCGAGCGAAGATGCTCAGCCTGCTATTTGCGGAATTTCCGGAGAACACCCGTATCCGAACTCTCCATAACAAAATTGATGGTTTTGTCACCATGCGTCCGGGAGCAAATGCCGTCCAGATCGGCCCGTGCATAGCAACAGCCTGCGCCGGCCCGGCGTTGTTATCCGATGCTATGAACAGGTGCGCCGGATATGCCGTATTCGTCGATATGCCGACCAGCAATGTCGAGGCTGTGAAAATCGCCGAGTCACACGGACTGCAAATTCAGCGGCGTTTTACGAGAATGTGCCGGGGCGAGAAAATTAAGGACAATCCCGAAAATATCTGGGCCGGTTCGGGTCCTGAGAAAGGATGAAAAAGCCCGCGAGCAAACATCGATGCAAAATCGCTCCATCATCGCGGGCGATCATACGAGCGAAATAAGATAATAGACTATACTGGCGATAGTAACGCAGATTGAAATAATCATAGCGATGTTCCAAACCAGGGCTTTTACGCCGCTCGGTTTGTCTTCGCCGAGGTATTTTTTGCTGTTGTTGAGAATGAAAAAGGCGATGAAAGCGATCGGCAGCATCAGGCCGCAGATTGCCGAAGTCGGAATGGCAATCCAGGGCCCTATATACTTCCAAAGGACCACGCCGATTACAGCCGGTGCTGGAATAAGGCACGCCAGGCGGTAGCGCCATCCGCCCGGCTCTGCACCGAACACTTCGCAGGCAGCAAAGCCGCAGATGAGCATATGCATAGTAATCGAGCTTAATGCCATTCCCAGTATTCCCAGCCCAAAAACGATTCGCGAAAAGAACATGCTTAAGCCGGCCGATTCAAGCATTGCCGCCGCCGTCATGGGTGAGAGTTTCGCGGATCCCGAAGCAAATTGCACGGGATCATAGATCGTGCACCCGGTAGCGATTACCATCAACGAGGTCGCGATGCAAAACGGCAGAAGCATGCCGGTAATCAAATCGAACCTGGACAGGCCTCTGTGCTCCTTGCCCCAGCCTCTCGCAAGCAGGGTATAGGGAAACAGAAACGTGGCGTTTATTCCGGTAGCGGCACTGAATGCCGCCATTACAATCGAGACCCCCCGCGCATCCGTCGGAATATACAGCGGAAGAAAACCTTTGAACAACTTGCCCCATTGCACGCCGCCGTCGATTGTCCGCCGTACTATAACAATCGTGAAAGCGACAATAATCATCCAGACAAGGCCTTTCAGGGCACGTTCGTAAAACCGGATGCCTTTGTACCCGCTGCTGTACGTCCAGACCACCGCAGTCGATATGGTCAAAATAACCAGGCCAATTACAATCAACAGGATTGTCTGCGCCGCGGATGATGATGGCGTCCAGCCGGTTGTTGCCTTGATCATGTCGTCCGTCATTCCGGCCGCAAGTGCGTACTGGGGCAAATGCCAGATGACTGTCGCCAGAAGAGCCCCAATAGCCCAGCTCCAGGCGACGGCCGGATGAATATAGCGCTTCATAGCATAAAATGGGCGCATGCCGGTTGATAAAGTTTGATAGGACATGGCCGAGAACATAACGATGCCCAGCACCATTGCCAACGGCTGGACCCAAAGTAATCTGTACTGCAGATATGCCCCGGCGAAAAGTGAGGCCATGGCGCTGCCGCTTCCCAGCACTAAAGCGCTCTGCAGCCAGCCGGGTCCCGTCTTGCCGAAATACCCTCGCCACCGCCGGAAGGCACTTTTGCCTGCGAGTGCTGTAAGATCTGCTTTTTCTCTGGCGAGAATTTCGGGAGCCGATGCAGTGAACATCGGCAAGCCCTTCACTGAATCGCCCTTGACGATTCGGCTCATGACAAATCCTTTATTGTTTGCCCTACGCTTGGGTGACGTTTTATCGCCGACTGAATCATGATGCGAACCTTGGCATCCAGGTCGTCCAGGAACTGCTTGCTGACCCGGTTTGTTGTCCATCCCTTTCGGTGTTCCTGTGCCCATCGCAGTGCGAATTTGCGGCATTCGGTTCGGTTAATAAGACTGCCGTTTGAAGCCATGCTCTCTCTTCCCTGATAAAGGCGGTCGGGATTTATGACGCTCATTAGCCTGTAGGGTGTGCAAATTCTTTTTTTGCACACGCGTATGAAAGTATCCGCGTGTGCAACCAGCCCCTAAGGGGCAAGTTGCACACCTTACCATTCATCCTGACCAAAATTAAATGATTAGACAGTTTTAATCCTAATGATTTCATGCTCGCAATTGTCGCCATGACCGGCAAGATTGCAAGAGATTGTTGAGACGACTTAGGATTATTTGTTTATTTACCCCGAAAAAAATGAAAGGAAAAACAATGTATTGTGAGGCCGTTCAGTAGTCTTTAAAATTCCTCATCCATTCCGGCCAGTTTTCGGGCAGGGCGCCGCCGGCCCTGGTCCATTCGTTTGACGTGTCGAACTTGCGATGCCAGTTCAAAGTCCACAGCTCTTTGAGTCCTACTTTTCTGACCGACCAGTCCATAAATAAACTGTTGATTGCTCCATTGTGACGGTTGATACAGAAAAAGGACATCCCTGAATCGGACGTGTGTACATCATCATATTCCGGCGGAGCGTCGTAGTCCTCGACAGGTATGTGCGTCCAGCAACAGTCCAGACACACGGGTATTTTGCTTGTACCTTTAATCGAACAACTGCCCCAGTATCGATCCAAACCTTCCAGGTCGGTTAAGTCGAGAATACGTACATTTATGCCGTAGCTGCCGTAATAGAACCTCGTCGGGTTCAGTTCCTCTGAACCGGTACCTATAGGTATGCGCCAGCTCGAAAATTTGAAGCCGTTCCATTTCGGATTATCAACGTACCTGGCGGCCATAGGACATAGAAACAAATCATTACTGTCCCCAGTGTAGTTACGCAGATATAAATACCAATTCACCTTGCCACTTACATCATCGAAGAATCGCATGTTGTTGTCATCGGTATACATGTAGAAACATAATCCCCACTGTCTAAGATTTGCCTGGCAGACAACGGCCCTGGCCTGGTGTTTGACCCGCTGCAGCGCCGGCAGCAATATCGCCACCAACAGCGCAATAATGGCGATCACCACCAAAAGCTCAATGAGTGTAAATGCCTTTGGCTTGCTCATAATGACTCGTTTCCTTTCTCCTTCTCAACGGATAATACACAAGCGCGGTCTTAGTTATGCTCTATTAATTTTGTCGTATCCTATTACTTTCAGTAATCCTTGAAATTTCTCATCCATACCGGCCAGTCGTTGGGCTTTACTCTGCCGGCTTTGGTCCAGGGCCCTGCCGTGTCGAAGTTTCTATGCCACTTCAACGTCCACAACTCTTTGAGCCCGACCTTTCTGACAGACCAATCCATGAAAAGGCTATTGATTCGGCCATCGTGCCGGTTAAAGCAGAATATCTTCATCGATTCTGAGTACGAGCTGAGTGGCTCGTTTTCATATTCTGGTGGAGGCGGCCAGTCATGGCATGGCATTCCAACCGGCATCCTTGCGTCCAACAGTACCGGAATATTTGCTGTACCTTTAACAAGACAAGTTTTCCAGGCCCACTCGTAGGCATTCAATGAGAGACTCCCAAATGGAATATCAGGTCCCGGCTTATACATAGGTGTCAATGCGGCCCCGTTTGCGCCATAACTGCCCATCCTGATGACTTCATCACCACGGCCGTAAATCTCTGCCCAGGGTGAAGACCTGTCCCCGTACATCATTTCGCTTGTGTAGAGGTTTATTCTCGATTCCACAAGTTTCCACTGCCAAGGTCTAAGCTCTTTAGCCGTGGGGCAGAAATATAGTGGATCGCGTGTTCGGCCGCTCCAGTAGTATAAAAGTGCGAAATTGTTGGGGTCACTTGGTAATTCTAACCGGGAATTGTAAAACCGCGGCTCAATAAAGAACTCGTAAAAATCAAAGAACTTGCCGTTGTTATCTGAGACATACATCGAGCTGATAAGGCCCCATTGCCTCAGTCTCTCCCTGCAGCTAACCGCCTGTGCTTGTCTCTTAACTCGCTGCAACGCCGGCAACAATATTGCTATCAATAATGCAATGATGGCAATAACAACTAAAAGCTCTATAAGCGTAAAACCTTTAGCTCTGCGCATGACAGGCCCCCTTCTCTTTTAGAGAAGCTTTTTCTTCGCTAACGCTTAATTCGAACCTGATGCACTCTCGCTGCTAAATTTATCTGAAGTATTATAATACACAGGTCGTGGTAATACAACCTTTTTTATAATTTTTTCTCAACATTCCCCCGGTTGAAAGTCCGCCCAGTCCGAGAGCTTTTGCATCATACTCTCAGCAGGGAGAACAATAAGTACGTTGTGGATTTTAAATAACCTATGGGCCAAGAAGTCTGTAGCATTAGGACCGATTTTTGTTGATAATGTGGCAATCGAAGGTGTATAATGGTTTTGTACCGCCAATGGTTATTCGGCGTGTGAGAGTACGATTGCGAAATTGCGAATGGTCCCTCACAAAAATAATATGTTTATTGCTGTAAGTGAAGGAGGCAAGACATGGTTCGGCGAAAAGGTTTCACACTCATCGAGCTTCTGGTCGTTATAGCGATCATTGCCATCTTGATGGCGATTTTGATGCCGGCGCTAAACATCGCTCATGAACAGGCCAGGGGTATCGGGTGCTCCTCTAACCAGAAGACCCTTGCCCTCGGCTACATAATGTATGCCGACGATAACGATGG
>CAZHBL010000107.1:0-11983 GCA_964530105.1 uncultured Pirellulales bacterium
AGCTAAAACTCTATCCTTTTTGGTTGCGGCTGAGCGAAGCGAAGCCGCGCCAAGTAAATCTGTGTCTAACTATTTGGTTGCGGCCAAGGGCGAAGCCCGAGGCCGCGCTGGGTTTATCTGCGGTTAAATAATTTTTTTTAATCTCATGTATTTTCACTTGACGTCCAACTGCTATAATAGTATGATATTAATCAAACATATTTTTATTGGAGTATTTTTTGCATTAATCTATAATTTATTCCGAAAGGAAAATACAATGTCAACCCAAGCACAAATCAAAGCGAATCGACAAAACGCACATAAATCGACCGGGCCAAAGACCGACCAGGGCAAGGCAACGGTCTCACAGAATGCGGTCAAGCACGGCATTTTCGCCGAGTCGGTAATACAAGGTGAAAATGAGGCCGATTACGAAACTTTTCAAGACAAAATGCTCGCCGAGCTGGTTCCCGTTGGGATGGTGGAATCCATGCTGGCCGAGCGAATTGTCAGCCTCTGGTGGCGGCTAAGACGCACAGAACGTATGCAGAACCAGGCCATTGATGAGATGATAGAGTGCGATGTTACCAATCCATCCGCCATACGAAGCCGGGAAAGACATTGCTACAACGAAGGAATAGAACCAGGCGACCCGAGATTCGAGCCGGAGCATCTAACTCTGGGTCGAATTGCCACCAGTGACTGGTCGAATTGCAGGGTGCTCGACAGGATGTTGATGTACGAACGGCGAATCGAGAACAGCGTGATAAAGTTAATGAAAGAGCTTAAAAGGTTCCAGATAATGCGTCGAATTGAGTGGGAGGACACAGAGAAACAGAAACACGAACCATCCCCATCCCTTCGGGATGAGGCTGCCACCCAATCTAATCCCCCCTCCATTCGTGATGAGGCTGCCACACGATGCGCGCCGGCAGAGAAAAAAGGTGATTTGAAAAAACAAAGCCAATTTGCCCCGTCTCTAATGGGCGTAACACCTTTTTTGAAAGGAGATTATGGCGAAATGCCGGCTGCCAATGCCGAAGAAAACAAAGCCAAACAAAGCCAATCGCCGACCTTTTGCCTGAAACTCGAAGCACTAAAAACTAAATCCTAAAAAAGATGAATGACTTATGTAGTTTTGAATTCGAAGAAAAATGCTTACACAAATGGCTCGACATGCAAAAAACTTGACATCTGAGGTATATTCGCATACGATTCCGGTATAATTTCATTTTTTTTAGGAATTTTTCTATGGCTGCGATTAAGCCGAGCATAAGTGTTGTGTACGCCGGAAACGCTACGATAATGAGTTTCACCTATGAGAAAATCCTCGAAGAAAAGGACATTAAAGCCCTCCAGGAGTCTATCATGTCTGTTATTGAGCAGGCCGAGCGGATAAACCTGATTTTGGACTTTGCTAACGTCCGATTTTTGTCTTCTGCTGTTTTAGGACTTCTAATAAGAGTCAGCAAAAGGATTTACGAAAGAGATGGGCAATTAGGGCTATGTAATATTAATCCGAAAATCTACGAAATTTTTAAAATAACGCGGCTGACCAAAACTTTCGATATATATAATAGCATTGAAAGTGCCGTGGAAGGTTTATCCGAACCGAATTAGGTAAAATTTTTCGTTTTGTAAGTGTATGGCATCAAAAGCATCGATTAACTGCTCAATAGTAGTCGATAGTAAGCCATCTGCCGTAGTCGAGGTGTGCAATGAGATTCTATCGAAGCTCAAAGAGTACAATTTCGATAAAGATGATATTTTCGCCGTACATTTGACTTTAGAGGAAGCTTTTCTTAATGCCGTCAAGCATGGCAATAAGATGGATCCTACGAAGAAAGTAAAGATTGACTATTCGATTGACTCAGAAAAGGTCGAAATAACTATAACAGACGAGGGAGATGGATTTGAGCCGGAATCCGTTGACGATCCAAGATTTGGCGTGGGGCTTTACGAGCCTGGAGGCAGAGGATTACTCCTTATGAATTCGTATATGGATATTGTGAAATACAATGAGTATGGCAATAGTGTGTATATGGTCAGATATAAAGAAAAACCACATCTAACAGGCGGTCATAGCCATGCCCAGGTCTAATCGGAAGCAAGCCCTTGCTAATTAAATCAAGAAAAGAGCTGTTCGTAAGAAAGAGGAAAAAAACAAGAATGTTCGGCAGAACCATTATTTTTTGCGGTTGTTTGTTTGTTTTGGGGGGCTGTGCATCCAATTACGATCAAATGCCGGAAATTGTCCATAACCCAAATATTGAGCCCAAAGTTGTTTCACCGAGAATCGTCAAACCAAAGCCAAGGCCAAAACAGGAAACGATACAAAATGATTACCCGAGAGACTGGCTGCCCCCCGCCGATGTAGAGAAGCAATGGACGGCCATCGTAGTACATCACTCAGCGACGGAAACCGGAAATGCCGCTATCTTTGACAAGATGCACAGGGAACAGAACCACTGGGATGGCGTTGGCTACGATTTCGTAATAGGTAACGGGACTGACAGTGGTAACGGTGAGATTGAAGTAACATTTCGCTGGCAAAAGCAAATAGCCGGCGCCCATTGCGGAGGAACACCGGGTAATTGGGCCAATGTAGACGCTATAGGAATCTGCCTCGTAGGCAATTTCGATTACTCAACACCTACCACACAACAAATGGAGTCCCTTTTGAAATTGATCCGCTTCCTAAAAAAGCGATATGGAATTTCGAATGGCAGTATATACGGTCATAAAAATACGCCGGGAGCACATATAACCGATTGCCCGGGCAAGCAGTTCCCAATGGAAAAACTGAAATGGCTGGCCAGTTCCTGATTTGACACTATGATTCATGTTCATAATGTGTCTGTTGCGTCCTATAAACTCAGTTCCAAGCTCAGAAATTGCACTTAATTAACAGAATCAGGCTAAATATTTATAGCTTAGAAAGTTGCTGTGTAATTATACCGAAGTTTCTACTGATGATATTATTCACTAAATAAATAAGGAACTGGTCTAATGAATTTAAACGAATCGCTGTCTTCTCCGGTTTTCATGCTTAACGAACAAATTGCCCGGCAGGTCTTTGAAGTTTTGCCCGAGCAGGGGCCAATCCTGTTAATCATGGACAGAGATGGTAATAGCTGGCCCAGTGATTCGGAAGAATATGCAAAGTTGAATATCAGTGAGTCGTTTTTGAAAGAGCTTTGTGTCAAGATTGACGATGGTGCAGAGCCTGTTGTAACACAGATAAACGATTGCAGTATCGTTGCTGCACAATTAGCGACGGAGCGGAGCAATTGCGGATACGTGATTATTGCTCTGCCGCAATACGGCCCTGAATCAACTTTAATAAATATAGATCTTATCGAATTGTTGCTAAGTCAACTCAGTCTGATAGCCAAACTCATTGAGAAGAACAATCTCCTCTACGAAGTTCAATTGAAACAGTACCGCATGTGTGGTCAGAGCGAAATAACATCGAATTGACCTTAATATTGCGCATATCTTATTACAGCATATTTCCGGACTTGAAAAATTACCCAAAGGCAAAGTTTGGATTGCGTTTTGGGATTATCACGTCTATAATTAACAAATTGTTACCGAGCATAGCATACAGGCTATAGATTCCTGCATTCGCCTACGTGGAAATGACAATGCTATACGCTCCGCTATTAAATAATGAATGTTTTAAGCTAATAAGCAAAGGGAAAAAGTGAAATTCCAGATTTTTAGGAACGGCAAGGTTATTGATAAATTCACTTTATGTGGTGCTTATCTTTTCGGTGGCGACGGTATCGGTATTCGCAGAGCCCAAATTACCTTTGAAAACGGCTTTGTCGAGTGCGTAAAGTCAAATCTGGAAACAGCCGGACTGGCCTTGCTATGGCCTATCGAAGGTTTTGGTAAGGTTCTTTTACCAACAACCTGCCTGCCCGAGAGAGAACAACCGTATAATTTGAATGTTGAGATAGCACGTGCGAAGTTGATGCAAATCGTAAACAAACGGGAGGACTGGCTGTTTCTCAACAATATAGAAGTTCTGGCGGATTTGTTGAAAGAGGCACAGGATCTATTTATTCAAGCAATTCAGAATATCTCTATGCCATCAAAAGCAGCTAAATTGGCTGATGAATCACTTAAGAAAGCTATAGTTTCCTCTGAAAAGCTGGCAATAAAACAAGCAGAGTCACTTTTTAATACAAGGACGACAAACCACGGCCTTGGCCGAGGCTGCTTCGGCTGCAGAATAGATCCTATGGAAATTGATAATCCTGTGTATGTTGAGAAACTACTGGAATTGTTCGGCTCTGTAACAATTCCAATAAACTGGGCCCAGATAGAACCTCGTAAAGGCGATTTCGATTTTTCGAAGATAGACGTCTGTGTTGACGTGCTTAGTAAAAAGAAACTGACACTCAGCGCAGGACCGCTGCTTTTTTTCTCAAAAGAGAGTCTGCCCAAATGGCTTCTTCGTAGTGGAGCAGGTTTTGAAAAGATTCGTGAAACGGCGTATCATTTTGTTTCGGAGGTGGTTACCCGCTACTCCGGTGCTATTCGAGCGTGGTATGCTATAAGCGGTTTGAATGCTTTTAATCATTTCGGATTCGGATTCGAGCAGATTTTAGAAATGACCCGTGCGGCTAATATGGCTGTAAAACAAGCAAGTGACAGGGCTTTGAAGATTATTGAAGTCAGCAACCCATGGGGTGAATATTATACGACAACACCTAACAGTATTCCGCCATTAGTTTACATGGATATGGTTGTGCAGAGCGGAATCCATTTTGACGCATTTGGACTGCAGGTACGGTTCGGTAAAAATCAGACTGGTATGCATGTTAGAGATATGATGCAAATATCGGCGATCCTGGATTACTTTGGGCCTATCGCCAAACCCTTATATATGACCGATGTGGAGGTTCCAAGTCAGGACGGCGACGGTTTACATGACGGGGAAGTTGCCGGCATCTGGCACGAACAGTGGAACGAATCGCGACAGGGACAATGGATCGAACAGTTCTATAAAATTGCGCTGAGCAAACAATTTGTTAACTCGGTGACTTATTCGAATATCATCGACACCGCGGATAGTACCATCGGCCACAGCGGTCTGTTGACAGACGAACTCGAACCCAAAGAATCGTTTCGAACCTTAAAGAAACTGCATGACAGCATTTTCAGCCGATAAACAGGTCGTGACCCGGACCTCGCGACTTTCGGCTCTTACAGGCAGCTCTATACGATAGATGATATGAGACAAGCCAGGCAAAACAGAATTCAATCATTCGCATTCGTCATCAGCGTATGTGTGGCAGTGTGCCTTTCCTGTGGTTTCATCTCAAAACTCGGAGCGTGTGAATCAACATCCGACCGATACGAATCTCACTTAGAGGACCGAATAAATCCGAACAACGACCCTGTAGAAAGTCTGGTTAGATTACCGGGTTTAGGCATAGGACGAGCTGGAGCTATCGTGGCATACCGGGAGAATTTCAAGAAAGAACACAGTGAAAGTCGCGCATTTCAAGATTGCGACGATTTACTGAAAGTCAACGGCATCGGCCCTAAGACAGTACAAAGTATAAGCGAATGGCTAAAGTTTGACTGAGGAATATGTATGATTAAGAAACATGTTTTTTTGAGCATGCACCTCAGCCAAAATCCATATTGGCTATTATTGCTAATCATTTTAGTGCTCAATATTTGCTCCTTGCTATATGCCGACTCGGCCGTCGCGGATTCAACCAGGAATGATTCAGGGGATTTGCCGAAGGCGGAACCTAATGCCAGTCTCAATGCCGTTGACAGTGATGGCGACGGTCTTTCGGACTTTCAGGAAGTACACAAATATTTAACCGATCCGGCAAAAATGGACACTGACGGCGATGGCGTGCCTGATAGTGATTGGAACGAGCGGCGTGAATATACATATTCGGTTCGTACAATCCTACAGTTCATGCCGCCTTTTGACGAAGCCGCTTTGAATGACAACTACCAGGATACGCGAGTCCTGAAAAAAACGGACGAATACATAGAGATTGAAGTAATCCATTATCCACTTGCCACGGCTCATGAATCAATAGAAGAAAATCCGAACTGGCAGCAGGATTATGCCGGTATGACGGAGTATTTGAAACCCGGCGTAACCACCAACTGGGATGCAAAAATGAAGCAAGACCTGCTTAGCGAACTTCGAGCTGATGGAATACTGATTGACAATCTCACCGATAAGCAGGTAGTTGAGCGGGTTTCATCCTGGTTGATGAAGAGAGCCAGGTCGCTCGATAAAGTCTTCACAACATATTACGTCCACTTCCCCAACGGCCAACCGAGCATCTATCCGGGACTGGATGGCGCATTCGAGCATGAATTCGACCGCGACAAAAAGAATTACGACTGGACGATAGACCAGCATTTCGACCATGAATTGTTGGGAAAAGGCATGTTTTACAACAAGACGCATGGGTCATGTACTTCCTTTGCAATTTACATGAGCACCGTGCTTAGGGCACTCGGCATACCGACCCGAATGATTATTGTAGTTCCCGCCGTAGATGCTTCAGATAGAGAACAGCTTATCCTCGTGAATAAACATATTACACACAATAAGATCCGTGAGACAATGTTAGCTGGTCTCAGAAGGGCAACCCAGGGATTCACGGCGCATACTTTCAATGAAGTGTACATCGGAAACCGTTGGCGCCGTTTGAACTATAACAAGCTGGGACAGTCCATCCTTGACAAGCATCTCTTCGGGCTTCATACGCACCTGTACACCTTTAATGATCTGAGTGAGGCAGACTTAACGCGTACGTGGGGTTGGCGTTATGGCAAGGACGAAAGAAACGGTGTTTTCAAATATGGAAATCCTTATTCGGCCGTCGAATTGTCAGACCATTTCGGTTGCCACAGTAATCTTGCTAATCCTCCTTTTACAGCCGAAAACCTTTCTACGAGCCATCTGCCTAATATATTCATCCTGGAGCCGGACCGGAGAGAATCGGACTTCAGCATCTGGGACGAGGTCACTGCAAGGGTTGAGCAAACCACATACAACAGAACCGGACGCCAGCACCAGAAGGAGTGTTATGATGACATCTTCAACGGTTTTTTTACCAAGAAGCCGGGTGACGTGATCGTCTTGCTTTTTTCCCTCGATACGAAAGATCGCATTCCGGATGATTATAAAGACCTGTTACCCAAACCATGGCCGGAGATTGAAGCCGATTTGCAGAAGGGAAAAACCGTCGAGCTTAAGGGCAAAGCTCGTGACTCAAATATCATCCTTTTGGCGGCTCCTAAAAGAGAACAGCTCATGCAGCTCATCAGGGATACAAAACTTCTTGGACTGGAAAAGGCAGGTCAAATCGAAGGACACGCTGCTGAGAAAATTGAGCCGAGTCCCGGTTCCGCCCTGCCAAACATATATGTTATGAGTCCTTCCGGATTCGATATGTTTGGAGAAATCTTCGAAATGGTCGGGCAGGTCACTTATAACAAAACCGGAGGACATCACGATAAGAAGTCTTACGATAGTATCTTTAAAGAGGGTATCTGGGGCAAAAAACCGGGTGACATCGTTGTGCTGCTTTTCTCACTTGATACTGATGACCGTATCCCGGCTGAATACGAGAATCTCTTGCCTGTGGCCTGGCCGGCGATTGAATCGGCTCTAAAGCAGGGAAAATCACTTGAACTCAAGTGCGAAGCTCGCGAGATGAATGTCATTCTTTTAACAGCGCCGACGGCAGAGAAACTCAGGCAACTGGTCGGAAAGTCCAGTCTGCTCAGAGCCATAGGAGGAAAGGACAAAAAGCCTGACGCTCCTTCAACAAGTGAAAAATGGATTCGAATCGGGCGGACAAAAGGATCGGTAGCCTATACGGTAACTATAACCCAGGACAATTGGCGTAAAGCTGTTGTTAACTGCCGAACAGTAACTGACGGCGATATATCATTATGGATGAATAACAATGGGGCGCCGCAGGTTCCGAATGGCCATGCATCCTTCGTGCGGAATTTGAAGGCAGTTGATTCTGCCGGAAAGAAGGTACCCATTAAGGACTATGGCCAGGCTCACTGGAAGATGCCACCAGTGGATAATCAACCCGTTACTTTGAGCTACGAAGTGTTGTTGGAGCACGACAAATCCGATTTGCCATGGGGACCTGATGAAGCACCTTACGTAACGGAAGACGGGGCTTTCTGGACTGGACGCGCCCTGTTCATCGTTGCCGAGATGAACAATGTTACTTTACGTTTCGATCTACCCCACCAATGGCATGTGTCCACACCATGGCAACCTGCCCCCGGCAAAGCTTCAGCATTTTCTCTGAAAGACGCAGACGAACTCACAGAAGCCTTCATCTTCGCCGGAACCCACATCGAGGAGCAAGCGAGAGTCGGTGACATGGAAATTGCCCTTGCTCTCGGCGCGAAAATGGAACCGTCCAAAGAGTTGCTCAAGACATCATCCCAGAAGCTATTGAATTGCTGTGCGGAATTGTTCGGCGGTACGGTGCCGGGACGAACGCTCATCGTGATGAACCGCCAGGACAGAGAACACTCATTTGACGGCGGCGTTTTCGGCCGGAGCGTCAGCATGTTAATGGGGGACGAGCCGAATAAACAGAATATCGAACAATGGGTGCCTTTTATCGCCCACGAATTGCTTCATCTCTGGAACGGGCAATTCATTGGACATACCGGGCAGGAAAATTGGTTCAGTGAAGGTTTTACCGACTATTATGCAATGGTTGTGTGTGTCCGTTCGAATCTCACCAGTGAAGAAGAGTTCATTCAGAGATTAAGACGTGCGTCTGAAAGCTATTTTACCAAATCAGGCCAAAAACTGATTCGTGAGGCTCGAGATTACGAATTACAGTATGCCGGCGGCTCGTTGGTCGGAGCATCTCTGGATATCCTGATCAGGATGTCGACTGATAATATAAAAAGCCTCGACGATTTAATGAGGTGCATGTATCAGGAATATGGCAAGACCGGCAAAAAATATTCCATGGAGGACGTGATTAGAGTTGCGAACAAGATAACACAAACAGACCATACCGAGTTCTTTAAAAGGTATGTCGAGGGAACGGAAGTATTACCCCTTGAAGAATATTTTGGCTGTATGGGTCTGGACTTAAGAAATAAAATCACAGAGGAGCTGACGGACAGGGATTTCGCCATTCACGAAATGCTGCATATTATGTCCCTTGGTCAGACGCAGGAAGGATTGCTCATTCGAAGGTCTCAAGAGGCAGGCTACCAGGATGAAGATTATTTAACTGCTATAGACGGCACCCCGGTCAAAAGTTTTACAGACATCCAGACTGTGACAAAAAGACTAACACCCGGAAGCACAATTGACGTAACTCTATTAAGAGGTGGAAAAGAAATTACAATGAAGATAACTTTGGGTGGAGAGGGACAACGAGTTCCTTTAGAGCGCAAAGTTGAAGTCAGTATAGACAGAAAGGCAAAGTTAGATAGCCATCAGAAGGCGATTCTTTCAAGTATTACAGGACAACAATGATATGAATGAATGGGAAATAAATAAGCCGCTGGGGCAATGTTACGGCACAGAAAGAAAAATTGAATACGGCGAAGAATATTTCGCTGCTCTGGTCGAGACCGAGGATGGGCTGCAAAGACGGGATTTTTGCGCCGATTACTGGGAGGACCAAAAACCGGATGTTTTTTGTTACTGGAAGACCAGGCTGCCCGAGCCGGGCCAGAAGAGGCAATTGTTTGTTGACGACCAAATGCTGATGGCCTTTTTCGAACGGTTGGGAAAAGAGACCGAGCAGGAAAAAATTAATTTCCGCTTTGTCCTGGCGTTGATCCTGATGCGAAAAAGGATTCTGAAATACGATGAAACTATAAACAAAGACGATAAAGAAATATGGCGTTTGAGAATAGTAGGAGAAAAGAATATCGTTGAGATCGTAAATCCGCATCTCGATGAAGAGCAAGTCGAGCAGTTATCGTCGCAAATAGGCGAGATTCTCCATGCGGATTTGTAAACTCGCTTTGTGCAATGCCGAATCGAATTCCCGCTTCGGAACGAATAATCGAAGCTAAGAAACAGATTAGGAGCTTTTAGAAAATGTTACGAAAACTAATCCCCTACGTTTCTGCGGTAATATTGATTCTTGCCGGCTGTGAATCCAGTATCCGCCAACCTACGGAGATATGTCCGGGCAAAGATTCTATAGCCGATGCGTTGGCCGCCCTGCAGTCACAATCACAAAATATAGTGCCGTTGCGGGCTAACGGACAATGTCGTTTGGAGTATTATGTCGAAGGAAAGGAGAAGCCACAGCGGGAAAATTTCGAAGTGAAACTCTGGGTGAATCCGCCTGTTGAAATTTACTTGCAGGGTGACAAGGCTCTTGTCCCAAAAGCAATAGTGCTCGGCTCGAACGAGCGAGAGTTCTGGCTTTCGATAAGACCGAAGGAAATCAGCACCCACTGGTGGGGTAATTGGTCTGAGCAGGATTTGTCCGAAGGGCTTGTAATCAATCCCAGAACACTGCTGGAGTCTCTCGGAATTGGAGAAGTAGAAACGCAACAGGACTGGTCTTTGTCGAATGAGGGCCCTTATGACATAATTGCAAAACGCCAGCAGGGTGTGGTTGTCAAAAAAATATACGTCTATAGCTGTGATTATCGAGCCAGACGAATAGAATTTTTTAATCGGGACGGTCAGGCTGTTGCCGGTGCGGAACTTGACAAGTATAAAGAAGTATCCGATGGATTTTTTATTCCATCTCTGATAAAGGTTACAACGTATGCCCAGGAAACTGCAGAATCTTCGTTTAGTATCACTCTTGATCTTAAATCCATAAAACCGGCAACAATCACTGAGCCGCGGCGAAATGTGCTTTTCAAACTTCCTCAGCCACGCGGTTTCAAGAACGTATACAGAATCGTTAATGGAAAGTGGTTCGAACAGGATCAGTAAAAAAATAGACAAGGAGCATGTCTATGCTCGGGACAAGTCTGAAAGAAAAAATCAAGCAGAGACCGTTCATATTGGATGGGGCAATGGGAACCCAGTTGATTGCTCACGGGATTCAAGTCGGCGAGTGCAATGAATACCTGAACATTGATTCGGCCGATATCATTTCTGATATCCACATGGCCTACTTGCTTGCCGGTTGCGATGCGGTTATTACCAATACATTCGGGGCCAACAAATATGCTCTGTCCCGGCATGGACTGGCCAAGGATGCCGCCCGGATAAACGAGGCAGGAGCCCAAATCGCCCGGCGGGCCGCTGGAGAAGAAAAGTATGTCCTGGGCGATATCGGGCCGAACGGGGATTTCCTGAAGCCGTTGGGAGCAGTAAATCCAGACGAGTTGAGGGATGCTTTTGCTGTACAGGCACAGGCACTTTTAGCCGGCGGCGTAGACGGCTTCATTATCGAGACAATGACAGCCCTCGATGAAACCATCGTCGCTATCGAAGCGGCAAAATCCATCGCAGGCGACCTGCCGGTGCTCGTATCGATGTCTTTTGACAAGGCCGGTGATAGCTTTAAGACGATGATGGGAGTCAGCATCGAGGACGCGGTATCGAAAATAATCCCGCTGAATGTGGACGCAATCGGATTCAATTGTGGAACCTTATCGCTTGATCAATACGTGGCGCTGTCGGAGGAGTTTGTCGCGTCGGTTAGAGCCCTGTCCGATGATGTGGCGATTTCTGCCGAGCCTAATGCCGGCAAGCCTGAGCTGGTTGAAGGTAAAGCCGTATATAAAGTCTCGCCGGAAGATTTTGCCGCCGCGGCGGAAAATATTCATTCAGCCGGCGTGAAAATCATCGGCGGCTGCTGCGGAACCAGCCCGGCACATATCGAGGCCATGGCCAAAAAAATAAGAACAACATCGTAAAATCGTAAACAGGAATATAATACCCTTATACTGCCAGCCTTATTCGCTCGTGTGCGTGTGCAGGAATTTCTCGATTTGTTCAATACTTCTGGTCGTGGCACCCTGGTTTCTT
>CAZHBL010000108.1:0-11874 GCA_964530105.1 uncultured Pirellulales bacterium
GCAGCAGAAGATGTAGTGCACGATGTTTTCGTCTCTTTCGTAAAATCTGCCGACCAATTCCAACTGACCGGAAGCCTCAAAGGATACTTGTTGACGTGCGTTGCCAATCTGTCACGCGACAGAATTCGTGCAAGAAAAAGAGAGCCCATTGGAATGAGCAAAACTGATATGGCAATACCAGACTATAAGATACCAAGTCATGCTTTGATATCAGCAGAAGAGTTGCACCGCCTGAGAGAGGCAATAGCGAAAGTTCCATATGAGCAGCGAGAAGTGGTTATACTGCACCTGCAGGGCAGAAGAACGTTCAGACAAATAGCTGAATCACAGGGCATTCCGGTCGGTACAATCCAGAGCCGATATCGGTATGGATTAGAAAAGCTGAGATCTCTTTTAAATGGTGAGGTTGAGAAATGAAACCTATAGATTGGTTTGAAAAACTAATAAGAGATTTACACGTTCTGGATATCAATACCAGTGCCGAAATGGATCGGCGAATTTTGCACGATACCCTTAAAGTACAACAAGAATTAAAACAAACAAAATTGGCTGGAGCTCAGCCAGATATTTGGAGAAAAATCATGAAAAGTTCAATCACAAAATTAGCCGCCGCCGCGATCATCGTGGTAATTGGTCTGGGGATACTTTCGATCATCGACACCGACAGCAAATCCGGCGTGGTCTGGGCCGAAGTTGCCCGAAATGTGGAGGCGAGCCCGGGCGTCATCTGGCGGCTAAGAGGGACCGGTTCGCGAGATCCGAATGACGACTGGCCCAATGGCTATAAGATCACCTGGCGTTCCGCGGCAATCACGCGCACGGACAACTATCGAGGTGGTCAGATATATCGTACGATCTACCTGAATTACGATGCGAAGACCGTGATATGGGTGGCCCATGATGCCAAAAAGTATAACAAGGAGGCAATGAGCGATGAGCATGTCCAGAGAGCGCGGGCGGACAAGGAGCGCTGGACAGATCCCAGGAGCCTGCTCAATCTGTGCCTAAGTCTCGAACACCATGAGTTGAGCCAAAAGACAATCAACGGCGTGCTCTGCGAGGGCATCGAAGCGACAGTTTCGGGCGGCATTACAGGCCGAATATGGATCGCCGTGGAGACCGGCTACCCCGTCCTTGTGGAAGTGGAGGCGATTGACGATAAAGGCATCCGTCATACATCGACGCTGGACCAGTTCCAGTGGAATGTGGACCTGTCGGCCGAGGACGTCGAGCCTGAAATCCCCACCGACTACGAATCGCTCGGTTTAGAAGGAGAGATGAAGACCCTGAGCGAACAGGGCAAGAAGGAGTTGCTCAAGGTCGAACAAACGATAGTGGACGGCATGGGCCGGATGAGAGTTCATGTGTACAGATATCAACTTTCGGACGGCCAAATAAAGGACTGTCGGGAAGCTGCTGCGTATGAAGTGGACGACATGGCAAATTGGGATAAATTCGGCGCACAGTTGGGGGAAACGCGCCAACTTAAGAAAGCGGAACCGGGAGAAGACCTCGGCACTTATGAGGAAACAGTGGAGGGTCGTGTCTTTTTATTCAAACGAGAAAAGTACTTACTCAGCGACGGAACTGAAGTCATCTACTCGGTCGGCACACCCAAAGACGGCCAGTAGTCCCAAGATCGAATCATGTCCTAATTACAAAGGCCGGGCCTGATGGGCTTGGCCTTTTTTATTTGTTTGCCCCCGGCAACAATGTCAGATTTATCAGAAAATCCACATTTTTTATACCCAAAATTATTGCTCAGTTGTGTTATAAGTAGCGTTGATCCTAAGCTTGGGAAAATAAGTTACTGATGCTCGAAGATAAAGTGCTTATATGGAAGTTAAAGTGCGGCAGCAGCGATGCTCTTTGCCGTATCTATGAAAAGTACAAAAAAGACCTGCTGAAGCTGGCGGTGATTCTTTCGAATAATGCAAGTGATGCCGAAGATATAGTGCACGATGTATTTGTCTCATTTGCACAATCGGCCGAGACGTTCAAACTCAGCGGCAACCTTAAAAGTTATTTGCTGACCTGCGTTGCCAACCGCGCCCGAAACAAAAACCGGGAAAACCAGCGGCGGCAAACAAATGGGCTTGATGAAGTGGAATCCGCCGTCTCACAGTCGAAGAGTCCCGAGCAGTGGATGATACAGAGCGAAGAATTGAGACGATGGAGTGATATAATGGCACAACTTCCATACGAACAAAGAGAAGCTGTAATCCTGCACCTTCGGGCCGGCATGAAGTTCAGACAAATCGCTCAATCGCAGGGTGTGTCAGTCAATACAGTCAAAGGTCGATATCGATACGCACTGGATAAGCTGCGGTCAATCTTGAATGGTGAGGTGAAAAAGTGAGATCAGCAGAAAATATAGAAAACCTCGTTAAGAATCTGGATTTGGGAATTGATACCAACGACCAAATGGATCAAGCAGTTTTAAGTGAATTACTT
Source organism: uncultured Pirellulales bacterium (assembly GCA_964530105.1). Lineage (GTDB taxonomy): Bacteria > Planctomycetota > Phycisphaerae > Sedimentisphaerales > Anaerobacaceae > JAFGPJ01. The sequence goes on from CAZHBL010000108.1 coordinate 2,455, forward strand.
GATGCACAGGAAAAATCAATTAAACAACAGTCGGCATTCGTTTTGCCGAATATTAGGAGATTCATTATGAAAAGTCCAATGACAAAATTCGCCGCCGCGGCGATAATAGTTATCGTTGTGTTTATAGGCATAGATCAATTCGACACTAACAGTTCATCCGTTGCCTGGGCGGACGTCGCCGAACGTTTCGAATCGGTGCCATTTTTCAGATTGACAATTTACCTTGGTTATGACAATTCCGACGATGCGAAGAAGATAGAGATATGGAAGTCAGAAGATTCACACGTCAGAGCCCATGAAGGGAATAAGGTGATCTTTGCCGACTTTTCCAATAAGGAAACAAACATCGTAGCGTTCGACCGAGCTACCAGACAGCCTATAAATAACATGGGATATGTAAGTATGATATTAAAAGACCTGTGCTCGGAGGGACGGTTTTCTCTCGATACTATTATTAAAATCATCCCTTCCGAAGACGGTATTACTTCTGTTGAAACAGCCGACACTGCAGCATCAAAAGAAACTGTCGTTTTTGAAATAAAACACAAGGAAACGCCTGAATGGATTTCAATATGGGCTCTCCGCAGCAGTAAACTGCCCGTTCGAATGTGCTTTCACGATCCGAGAAACAACGAGCATGGCGATTTCTTCTTCGACTACTCGGAACAAAAGGACACTCAATTCTTCGATCCGAAGGCTTTCACAAAACAATAAGGAGCAGATCCGACACAAGGTAAGCAAATTCTTAACAGGCCGGGCCGGATTGGCCCGGCTTTTTTATGCGCTTCATTGCCACTGAGGCACGGATTCTTATGGTCGATACCAGAAAAATTGTAAAAGACACACTTTGTTTATGTAAAAGTATGCCAATCATTCGTTAATATATATAGACGATCGTCAGTTACAAAGCCATTAAGGTAGGCCTTAAATGCTGGAAGACAAGCTGCTTGTTTTGAAATGCCGGTACGGCAACAAAGACGCGATGTGCCAAATTTATGAAAAACACAAAGACTATTTGCTGACATTGGCAAAAGGGCTTTTGGGTGAGCAAGCTTTGGCTGAAGATGTTGTGCATGATGTTTTTGTCTCCTTCGCCCGGTCTGTAAGACTGCTCAAACTCACAGGAAGTTTGAGAGGTTATTTGGCAACATGCGCAAGAAATCTCGCACGAGACAAAATACGTGCAAGGACACGGCACGCTCAAGCCCTGGATTCAATGAATCCAGACACCCTGTGCCCTAACAATCCGGCTCAAAGCCTAATAGAATCAGAGGAATTAACACGACTGAGACAGGCCCTGAATCAAATTCCGTATGAACAGCGGGAAACAGTAATGCTGCATCTCAAAGGCGGTATGAAATTCCGGGAAATAGCCAGGCTGCAAGGCGCCTCGATCAGTACGATACACGGACGGTATCGCTATGGACTGGATAAACTGCGCTCACTATTGAATAGCAAGGTGGAATAATGAAATCTGTAGAAAACATCAAACGGCTGATTGAAAACCTATCAGACAAAACCAGTGCCAGGATGGACCAGCAGGTGCGCGAAGACATGCTGCGGGCACTGGAAGAATCAAATCAAACATCGGCCCTCACAGAGCTAAAAACAAGAAAAAGAATCATGAAAAGTCCAATCATAAAATTAGCCGCCGCGGCCATGATAGCTATTGCTATCGTCCTGCCTGTGGCCATCCTGAATTACACAGCCACACCTGCCTGGGCAATCGAGCAAACGATTGAGGCGATTGAAGGATTCCACGCAATTTACGGTTCCGGAGTCACAGTGGATGAGAACGGAAACGAGTTTGAGTTCGAATACTGGGCCAGGCCCCGCAAGGACGGCACTGCTTCCGGCGACCTCAGAATGGAGGCAAAAGGTGGACAAGTAATCGTTGTAAACGAGCAGCAAAATGTTACTTACAAGTACGATCCAGGCCGGAACGTTGTGTCTGTGGAAAGCGGAATTACATTCTATAGCAACCCATGGATTAATGGCGAGTACTTCCGGAAGATGAAGGAAGGTTGCACTGAGTGGCACGAGGAATACCGAAAAGACGAGTTGACGGGAAGAGACTGCATTTTTGTAAAAGCAAGTGATAGGGATCCCGGAAACAACTGGTCGTATATTTTCCAGTTCGACCTGGAAACCAAACTGCCTATTCGTGGAAAAGTGTGGAACAATTCGGATTTTAAGGGTAAGCCATACGTCACGGCTAAAGAAGTTGTGTATAATCCCGTGTTACCGGAAGGAATCTTTGATTTCACGATTCCTGAAGGAGTCAAAGTCATTAAGCACTAACGTCCCGAGTAACAGTGAATAACGTGATTGGATTTGAAAAGTATAGAGCTTATGGAATTAGTATGAAAACAAGTATAGCTGCAACTCTAAGAAGGCCCGCCGCGCTGATCGTCGGATTATCACTACTGATTGTCAATTTAAGTCCGTCCGGGGCTAAGGCAGCATCAGCTCAAAGCTCGCAGGAACGGATGGGGAGGGAACGGGCTATGGATAGAATTGTCCATATCGAGCAAGGAATCATTCGTGATATCCCGCAAGTGCCTCGACTGTGCGACAGCATGGCGATTAAGAAGGGAAAAATCGACATCGGCGGCTGCAATCTCTACAGCGAACAGGAAGGAGAAGGTGTACCGCTCGTTCTGATCAACGGCGGCCCTGGAGGAACCCATCACTGTTTCCATCCGCATTTTTCAGCCGCTAAGGACTTTGCCCGAATCATCTATTATGACCAGCGGGGATGCGGGCTGTCGGATTATAAGCCGGAAAAGGGTTATACCGTGAATCAGGCCGTAGATGATCTGGAGCGGTTACGCAAGGCACTGGGCATTGACCAATGGGTCGTCCTTGGATTCTCCTACGGCGGGCTTCTGGGTCAGTGCTATGCAACGAAGTATCCTGAGAATCTTAAGGGACTTGTCCTGGTTGGCTCCAGCCTGGGATTCCTGGACTTGTCACCTTCCAGAGACCAGGAATTTATCTCAGATCAAGAAAGGGAGAAAATAAACCAGATCTGGGGAACTCCCGGCCTTTCCATGGCCCAGGCGGTTTATAATCTGCACCTTAACGGCGACTGGAAAAGGCAATCTTACTACAGGCCGGTCTCTGAAGACATTGCACGAGTAGCCCTTTACGAATGGGTGCACGATAAAGACTTCAGGCATCCCGGCCCATCAGAGAACGAGGTGGACTTACTGGGGGCCTTCAAGGGTTGTCCTATCCCCACGCTCATTTTAGAAGGGAAGTGGGACATGAGCTGGAGTGCGGATAAGCCCCAACGGTTTCACAAGAATCATCCCAATGCCAGGCTTATTCTCTTCGAGAAATCGGCCCACAGCATCTTCGCGGACGAACCGGAAGCCTTTTTCACGGAATTGCGGCAGTTTCTGAATGGGCTTCCGAAAATCTCGGACGAGGCCCTCGTGAAGTGGAAGGAATACCTGGCACAGTATGAAAAGGAGAAATGGCAGAAGATTCCGGAAGGTCCGATGACCAAACAGGAAAAAGCCGCAATTGAGGAGTTCCATCGGATAAAGGTGCGTATCGAGAAGGGCCAGAAGTACTACGATGGTTCCACACCTCTTCATTCGTTGCTGAGCATTATCTCGGCCTATATGAATCGGGACATGGAAGCTGTAAAATGCGTCCGTGTTATAAAGAATACAAGTGAGAGTTCTGACTTCGATTTATATTTACGAATGTTTAATTCACTGCAAATATCCCGAGCACCATTGCCGCCCAACGATATTAAAGAAGGCGATCTCTGGATCATTTATACGAAAGAACCTGATACATCCCGTCTGGCCGAAGGGCACCTTTTTGTTCTTTGGAAAGGGAACTGGATGTACTGTGGAAGCATAGGGCACCCTGGCGCCGTTCTCCAGTGGCACAGCTATGTAGATGAGATTAAGAAGGCGATGTGGATGCCTTGGGATGACGAATAATAAGGACTTGGGATTGGAGCCACCAAATCCTTGGTTGCAATGAATATAGCTTGGAGATCCGAATAGAAATATCCGCAATCGGCCATAACAACTCAAAACTGAGATTGGCGATTTCTTTGCTGAACGAGGCAGATGGAGAAGTGATAGCGGCAGAATATACGATGGATCAGTTCCAGTGGGACGTCGAGCGGGACCCGAGCCTCTTCGAGCCGAATATCCCGCCTGACTACGAGCCGATGCAATAGCGAACACACAGAAACAGACAAGTCCCAACAGGCAGAACCATAAAGTTCGGTCTTTTTTATTGGCTTTAACCAAGGCTATGCTGTCATGGGAAAAATATTGTCGTTGTGCTTAATCTTCCGTGACGATATGCTTCAGAAACATTCGTACGAGAGGTTTAAATTTTTTTGTATTTAGTATGCGTGCTATTCGTCCTTATTATAGTAACCGGTTATTGGAGTTCCTATTGAACGCTCATTTAGATGAAAGTTTGGTGCGTGCCTGTCAACGGGATGACAAAACTGCATACGCAGTACTTGTGAAAAGGCACTACAGGCATGTTTTTGCGATGTGTCTCGGTATGCTTGGAAACGTAGACGATGCCGAAGATATTGCTCAGGAGGCCATGCTCAAGGGCTTGCTGAAGATAAATAAACTCGACAAGGCCGAGCAGTTTGAGTCATGGATTCTGCAAATTGCCAGGAACATCAGCATTGATTTTCTTCGCCGGCGAAAACGCACGAAAGTATTTGGGATTAAGCAGCAGATACAGCCGGCACAGAGAACCGGTGAGAACCACGACCTGCAGCAGGCCATTAGGCGGCTGCCGCAGGAGCTTCGGGTACCGCTGACGATGTTTTACTTCGACGGGAAGAATGCAAAGACTATCTCCCGGAAGCTGAATATCTCACATTCCGGTGCATGCCAGAAAATCAGAGCAGCAAGAAGACAACTACATAAATTGTTGACCGAAAGGGATAACAATGAATAGCATTTGTGAAATGATGAAAGACCAAATCGCAGACCTTCTCACGGGAATCCTCTCGGAGCCGCAGATCCGAAAGCTTGAGCAACACTTAAATGAATGTGCCGCCTGTCGGGACTATGCACGCGCACTGAAAAACGAAGATAAGTTGCTGACAGAATTCTTTGCCGGGACGGATATGGCAAGCCGGCAAGAGCGGCTCTTGCAGGCGATAGACCGCTCCTGCCTGTCCAGGCAAACTGAAACTCTCTCAATAAGGAGAACAATTATGAAAAGTCCAATCACAAAATTAGCCACTGCGGCGGCGATAATTATAGCGGTAACGCTGTCAATTCTCCTCTGGAATAAGTCAACACCTTCAGCATACGCTTTCGAGCAAACCGTTAAAGCTATGCAAGGCAAGCGGTCGTTTCACATACAAACCTACTTCCAACAGCGCCGCAAAGATGAGTTCTGGGCCCAGTTCGACGAAGAAGGGAAACTGGTTCGCTTCCGGCAAGAAGAAAGCGATGATCCAAAGCGCATTCTGCTCACGACATGGAAAGACGGTGTCATGAGCCAATATTACCCACCACCGTGGGGCGTCAAACTGATGACCCGTGTCGACAACTTGGAGAATTTGGAGGGATTCGACGAGGGATTCGACCCGGAGACCATTGTACAGGAGGTCCATGAAATGGTCGCCGGTGGTAAGGCTGTCATGGAGATCCAGGACCCTCCGCGGTACGCACGCCTGATGACGATTCATGTGAAGCTCATAGACGGCACGCCGCTCCGACAGGTCCTGGTTGTCAATCCTGACACAAAACTCGTCGTTCGAGTCGACGACTACTGGGATAGAGGAGAGAACGTGTACCACCATGGCATTGAGGTGCTGGAATACAACGAGACCATCGATCCCCGGCTCTTCGATCCGAATTTGCCGGAGGACACCCTCATCATGGACCAGGTCACGCAAGAGGTCGGCATGGCTCAGGGCGACATGAGCAATGAAGAGGTTGCTGTAAAAATCGTTCGCGAGGCTCTGGACGCGTGGGCCAAGGGGGATTTCGCCAAGGCGGGCAAACTCTGTGGCGGCGCGCCGAGGCGCATGCTGGCCGAAGCCTATGCCCACGTGCGGCCCGTGCGTATCATTTCAATTGGACAACCGGAAAAGATCCACATCGCGACGCCCAGGTTCTGGGTTCCTTGCGAGTACGAAATCAAGCGTGACGGCCAACTGGAGATCACAAACCAGAAGTTCGTTGCTCTCACCGTGAATGGGTGCCCCGGACGCTGGTATGTGGCTATTTGGCATACGAGGTAACAAGCGCTTCCATTTCAAAACATAAGACCAGTGTTCAGGGTGAAGTGCACATACGAGGTCGAACATGACAGCCAGGTAAAGACTGTCAGCCCGACATTTACTGTTATTGCAGTCGATGATCAACCGGGACGCTGGTATGCAGGCTGGTATATTGAGCTATCAATTGAAGATACAATAACCTCTTTGAATAACAACAGATAATTCGCAAGCTCTCGACTCTCTTGTGAATAACGTCTCAGAGAAAGCCCGGGGCCGATTGGCTCGGGAAACAGAGTGCCGCACCCTGTTTTTGGCCACTGAAAAATACTATGCTATCTATTCGGTATAACGAGACTGAGGCAATCGAGCCACCGCTAAGTACGGCCGTCCGCAAGTGTATCATTTCCAGGATATGACGTACGGTAAGAAAGGAAGACCATGCTTAAGTCAATAATCACAAAAGAGATACTCAGCAACCTCCTCAGTTACAAGTTTTCGATCATAACTATTCTTTCTACAATATTGATTCTCGTCAGCATACTCATTATGTATGGGGATTACTGCCTGGCCCTGGATAATCATGACATCTTGCGGAAGGAATCCGGTGAAGGTGCTGGAGTCATTCCGCCAACACCATTGGGCATTTTCGCAAAGGGCCTGGATGAGAATCTATGCCGTCCCTGGGAATTAGAGGCTGTTGGAGTCGAGATCAGCAGCGAACAACAGAAGTCGCTGAACAATCTGTTTAAGCTTTTCACACCGCCGGACCTTCTGTATGTAATCAAGGTCATACTGTCTCTGTGCGCTATGCTGTTTGCCTTTGACATAATTTGCGGTGAAAAAGAGACAGGGACACTACGGCAATCGTTGAGCTATAGGTTGAAAAGGCCGATTTTGATTATCGGTAAATGGATCGGCGGTTTTACCAGCTTTATCCTGCCTTTCTTCATAGCCGTACTTTTAGGCACGACTTTCGTTACCTTATCGCCTATGGTAGAGATGTACGGCCAGAACTGGGCAAAGCTGGGGTTGTTCCTCTTGAGCAGTGTGATCTATTTAGCCGTTTTCTTCTCCTTAGGGCTGTTAATTTCATGCCTTACACATCATTCTTCTACATCTTTGGTCATTTCTTTGTTCGTCTGGACTATTCTTGTATTTCTCATTCCGAATCTTGGTAATATTCTGGCCCGTCAATTTATCCAGATTCCGACGGCTCAGCAGCTCGATCTAAAACGTAAACAAATCATGAATAGAGCACTTTTTGAAATGAAACAGATTCCCAAAACTCGACCCGATTATGAAAAGCGCCTGAAGGAACTTCAGTTCAGCACTATAAAAAAAGGCGATCAATTAGACGAGGATTATCGCAACCGCATCAATCGTCTGGTAAAAGTATCTCAGAGTATCACCGGACTTTCCCCTGCCCCTGCGTTTACCTTGCTGGCAACCGACATTATGGGAACTGGTGTGGCAGAAGAACGAAGATTGAAAAAGGCGGCTCAAGACTACAAGGACCTCTTGGTTAAGATGTATTATACGGATGGGACCTTGACTGAAGATAGCGAACCACCAAAATTCCACTATCGGCGAAGTTCGATCAAAGAGATTTTGGCCGGGGGGGGGCTGAGTAATTGCTTAATTCTCATTTTGCTGAACGTACTGTTCTTCACATGGGCGTATGTGGCCTTCCTGAAGTATGATGTACGCTGAGTTCATTGAAGGAGAATATTGATGTTAAAAACAATAATTGCAAAGGAGTTTTTGAATAATATCCTCAATTTAAGGTTCATGATTGGTCTTGTTTTGTGCCTCCTTGTCACTATAGCTTGCATTATGATTCTGGCCCATGATTACCGGCAGGAGATGAAGGATTACAACGCCAGGGTGAACTTACAAGATGAAACTCTCGATAATTATGCTGTCGCTAAACAGTTTAGAACCATCCAGATGTTTCGTCCACAGAAACCGCCCGAACGGTTTCGGCTGCTCATCATTGGCATTCCAGGCAACGAAGCTTTGGGATTTTTTGATTACAATCCGCTGCCAATACTTTTTCCCCCTATTGACTTCTTATTTATTGTGACGATTATTATGAGCTTGCTGGCGATGTTGTTTTCTTACGATTCCATTGCCGGGGAACGACAAAGCGGTACATTGAGATTAGTGATATCCAATTCCATATCCAGAACAAAGGTTCTTTTTGGTAAATTTATCGGAGGCTCCGCCAGCCTGCTAATACCATTTATCCTGGCGCTTCTGGTCGGCGTGCTATACGTTTCGGTAAATCCGGCTATCCAATGGGATAGTTCAGCATGGGCGGAACTTGCCTTATTAACCGCAGCTTCGATTACTTTCATCACGTTGTTTTATCTTTTGGGGCTTATGGTATCTACCTTCTCCCGATATTCGGCCATCTCGATTCTGAACTGTCTTTTCCTTTGGGTACTGTTGATCCTGGTTATTCCCAATGTATGCCCCTATATCTCCGCCCAGTTTTGTCGTATTCCTTCGATTAAAGAAACCGAAAGGCGGGATCGTGAAATTGAGATTCATTCTCTTGACGTAGCACGGGAGTATATGATTGAGGCTGCAAAAAGATTCAGGCTCAAGTACGGTGCACTATTTTCTGAATATGAATCAATGGGATTCGGTGGTAATTCGCACTGGGGTCTCGGTAAACATGAGGACCCTAAACTTCAAAAAGCAGTCGAGCGGCGAGCAGAAGCCGATCCCGAATTCAAGGCCATGGTGGATGCATTCCAGGAGGAAAATCGAAAGGCAAAGCAAGAACTCATTCGTATCCGTGAGGCTAATCCGGTTGGGGATGACCTGCATAGAAAAGCTGCTTTGCAAACAAAGCTCGCGAAAAACCTGGCCTGCATTTCACCTTTTGCAAATTATGTTTATGTTGCCAGAGATTTGACAGGTACAGGCATGCGAAGCTTAGAGTACTTCGAACGGACTAAATACGAATATGAACGTCAGGCACGATCGTATGTGGACAAGAAAATAGCTGATGCGAGAGAAAAGAATCACGCACTTGAGGAAGATTCTTTCTTAGACGTTAGCGACCGCTCGCGTTTTGTGTTTAAAGAGGAGGGATTGAATGGCAAATTAATCGAAGTTTTGCCTTACTGGGGGATACTCGTTTTGTTTAATGTTGTGTTTTTTGTGGCGGCGTTTGC
>CAZHBL010000109.1:0-11829 GCA_964530105.1 uncultured Pirellulales bacterium
CAGCGAAACATGGATTTCGGATGATGTTACCAGTAGCTGTATCGATGCAGGCGACCAAGCCAGCGCAATAGGATTGGAGCCTGAACCGAACGGTGGAATAATAAACATGGGCGCCTACGGCGGAACAACCCAGGCCAGCAAGTCGCCGTAAGGTGCCAAACCGAATCGTGAGAAATGGCTCTACCTGAAAAAACCTCACGGTTTCAGCAGTATGGGAATTTCTTGCTATCGGCTATTCGATCCTGTTGAAATTCGACAAAGCGGCAATCTGCTGCCTGCTGACTGTAATAGGCGGATTCATCGTAGCCAGATGGTATAAAAAAGAAGTAAAGGCCCTCGCCCAAACCGGCACTTTCAGCAAAAATCAGAAGAAGAAATAAGTATTGTGTCCCCCTATTTAATTCCCCTATTTAATTGTATAAAATTGATAAAAGTAAACTTTTATGGCGCTCGTCTGTCGTAAAATACTGGTAAGCCGATAATTCAATTCTATATTCTCCACCGAAGCTTCTCTCTCTTCAATTCCTTACGGATGTCGTCCTTGAGTACATCAATCTCTCTGGTTAACTTTGGCAGCTTTTTGTCGTGCTTGTCATATTTCGTAGTGCTACTCTGATAGATTTCGTTTAGGACTTTTCGTGCCTTTGAGAATATTTGGGAATTATGATACTTGATTGCAATCGCCATGAAATCGCTCAGTGCATTCTTCATAGCACTGAGTATTCTGTATTTCTTGTTTTCATCAACACATAAATTGTGGGCAAACTCAAGTGCTTCAATTGCATCAAGAATGTCTCGTTGATCGGATTTTCGTAGGGGAACGTCTATTGGTCCAACAAGGTAACCAAAGAACTTTGAGAGCGACCTTGCAAGAGCAACAGGCTTATTCACTTCGGAAATCGCTGACAGAGTGAAGGCAAAACTGAGATGTTCGATAATTTCCTTCTGAATTCCCTCCAGTACAGAGAGTTGCCACAAATTCTCGAAACCGACCTCAAAGAAGGCATTATTTGTGTCTTTGGCACTGAGCATCCGATATATGAGAGATTTTGCTTCATACACGAATAGCTGTCGCTCAATTTTTGGAGCGCGCCTTGCCCTCGAAATAGATGGCAGAGCAAATTTCCTCTTTATGATAGCTTCCCATTCCTTCTTATAGCGTTTAACTTCCAACGTTGAGTACGATTTACCTAAACCATGTTTCCCTGTAACTCGGCTGTGGCAGTCTAAGCAAAGTATTGCGAGATTTGCAATATCGTTGTTTTTATTGTCGCCGTCTATATGATGAATCTGGACATCCTTTCCCTTATCCTGACAGATACAGCAGGAATGTCTGTTCAGGAAAAGAATCTCAGCTTCTCGTGATTTGGGAATAGCTTTTCTCACAATTATCTTGTTTAACTATGTATAAATGGTTTCCGTATAACATCCCAAGCTTCTCAACACAAATCAAGAAATCACAAACAACGCCGTTGCCGCTTCAAAGCTGTCAAATCCGCTATGTCCAATTATAGATGCTGTTTGCCTTCTCGAGCAAGAAGAAAAACAAGAATTCAGAACACAGAGGCGTAAGCCATCCCACCGTTAGGTGTCCATTGTGATACTTACGGGAAACACAGAATAACGGAGATCAGGCTACCAGGAAATCGGGTAGCAGGATAACAGGATATCAGGCAATCAGTAGCCTTTGGCATTTATGATTTATTATTTCTCTGCGGTCTCGTTGTCCTCTGTGGCTATTAGACCCTTTGACGACGCTCATGGCATGCTTTTTGGGAATAAGCATGATTTGGAAAAACAAAACAAATCTAATCCAAAAGTGGTAGATAATCAGGCTGTTTTAAAAAGCCCCTGCTCCAGGAGGAAGGAAGTATGAAGAAAGCAGGGGCTATAAGATAGTGAACACTATGGCTATTTTATCAGAGTGATAAGCAGGATTTCTATTGTGGTGATTACGTATTTTTAAAGGAAAAAAAGCCCCTGTTTCATGGAGGAGAGGGACTGTTAAAACAGGGGCTTGAGCGATAGTGCATTCTCAATACACTATACGACCTCCATCCATGGAGAACTAATTCGATAAATTCTATTTTTAAGTGCCATCATAAATACTAAATGTAACGATTTTTCTGTCTGTAACGATTTTTTATGTATTTTTGCCGGTAAAACAGAGTTCATAATTCTGAAAATCTTGTTTTTTTCAATATTAACCGTAATTTTTTAAAAAAGTTGTGTTTGAAAATATTAAGCATATCTATTATAAATCTCCTTTGTTCTTTATGGTAACGAACTACTATGACGTCAGAAAGAATCTGTCAGAATTGCATCCAAAAGCATGACTGCAAAAGGATATACGAGCAGTTGGGGGATTCTCCAGGGCCATCCGTTGTGCTTAAGGCTATTCTTGCTTTTTTGCTGCCGTTACTGGTTTTTATTGTATCTTTAGCAGTTTTTGAAAGAGTGCTTACCGGCGTGATCGCTATCGGGCGGATGCAGACAGCCCTCTGCTTCATGTTGGCTTTGTTGGTAACTTTCATCTGCGTATTAATTACAAGATTGATACACAAATAACTTAGTTTAAATAATTGAAGCTTTGATTTTATGGACGTTCGTTCGAGAGGTAGATTTTCATTTCGCGGCGGAGTACATCCTCCGGGGAAAAAGGACCTGACTTGTGAAAGCCAGATACAGCCGGGGCCTGCCGTCAAACAGGTTGCGGTGATGCTTAGTCAGCATATTGGCGCTGCCTGCCGGCCGTTAATTAGAAAGGGGGATGCTGTCCAGGCAGGGCAGAAAATCGGCGATTCTGATGCGTTTGTCTCTGCACCTGTTCATTCCCCTATAAACGGAAAAGTGAAAGAAATCGCTTTGCGATCTCATGCCATTATGGGCAGAAGCCAGGCGATTGTTATAGATGCACTGGAACATAATCCGTCAAAGCGGTCGCTCTTCAAGTTAGGCGAAGGTTTCGATGAGGGTAACTATTCAGCCGAGCAGATATGCGAAGCTGTTCGCAATGCCGGCATTGTCGGTATGGGCGGTGCCGGTTTCCCGACAAGGGTAAAAATAGAGCCGAATCCTCGCTTGCCTAAAGATGACCTGATTATAAATGGTTGTGAGTGTGAGCCGTATATTACATGCGATTACCGTGTTATGCTCGAATGGACCAGCCAGGTCATTGCCGGCATAAAACTTGCCAGAAAAGCTTCTGGCTGCTCGAAGGTCTTTATTGGCATCGAGGATAATAAACCGCAGGCAATAGAGGTTATGAATGCGGCATTGAAAAATACCGGTAGCGACGGCAGGATAAAAGTCGTTCCCGTTAAAACAAAATATCCTCAGGGTGGTGAAAGACAGCTCATTAAGGCCATTCTTAAGAAGAACGTTCCTACAGGCGGCATCCCCCCAATGATCGGTGTGGTAGTGCTTAATGTTGCCACAACTGCTGCAATTGCCGAGGCGGTTGTTTCCAATCTGCCTTTAACTCACAGGGTCGTAAGCGTCACAGGAGAAGCAATCGCAAAGCCGGGCAACTACTATGTTCCAATAGGAACATCATTAGGGGATTTACTGGAATTTTGCGGATCAGTGACCCAGAAATCCGCCAAAGTTGTTCTCGGCGGTCCTATGATGGGAATAGCAATAGCTGATTTGGAAACTCCGATTACAAAAACAACGAACGCTGTGACCGTGTTAACGAAAGAGCAGATCGGAAGCGCGAAATTCGCCAGGCGTCAGACGCCTTGTATTCGATGCGGCAGGTGCCTGGAAGTATGCCCGGAGAATTTGAATCCGACAAGGATAGCGCATGCCGTAAAGAATAATTTCCTAAATATAGCTGAGCGTTATTATATCAGCGCGTGTATTGAGTGTGGCTGCTGCAGTTATATTTGCCCCGCAAATATAGAACTAACGGGATATATCAAAACTGGCAAAATATTTTTGGCCAGACAAAAAAAGAAAATGCCGCAGTAGTATCGTTTCTTCGCTGACGATAATCCGCGGATTGAAAGGATAAATATATGATCTTACGACAGGGAAGCTTGGAATGCTGAGTGATATAAGAGTTTCGTGTGCGCCGCATATCAGCGAGCGGTTTTCCACCAGGAGCGTAATGATCGATGTGATCATCGGCTTGGCTCCGGCGATGGCAGCGGCGGGTTATTACTTTCGCCTGCATGCACCTATACTCATTGCCACCTGTGTCATTTCATGTGTAGCCGCCGAATGGCTATGTAATTTGATTCGTAAAAAGCCGAATTCACTCGATGACTTTAGTGCCGTTGTGACCGGCGTGATTCTTGCCTTATCGCTTCCTCCGAGCCTTCCCGTCTGGGCGGCGGTGATTGGCAGTGTTGTTTCCATTGCCATCGGCAAAATGGTTTTTGGAGGGCTCGGCGGCAATATCTTCAATCCCGCAATGGTCGGCAGAACGTTTTTGACGGTTTCGTTTGGCGTATTGATGACGAGCTGGACCGTGCCGGCATCTATTGATCCTGCAATGCCCGCCGTTGCGCAGGAAAATGTATTGAATGAGAGAACTCAGGCGACGCCTTTGGCGTGGAGCAAGCTTGCTATTAAAAATGAGCTTGGAGCGGATATTTACAGTGAAGAACAATTTAAGTCAACATTCACGGGAGATGTTGGGGGATGCCTTGGCGAGACGAGTGTTATTGCTCTATTGATCGGGGGGATTTATCTATTAATAAGACGAACGATCAGTTTTCACATTCCGTTGGCTGTTTTGTCCGCAGCTTTTGTCTTTGCAGGGATTGCTTACTTAATAAATTCTTATGTATATGTCCAGCCGTTCTTCCATCTGACGAGCGGCGGGTTGTTATTGTGTGCCTTTTTTATTGCTACGGACCCCGTGACCGCTCCTTTGACGCGCAGAGGAATGTGGGTTTTCGGTATCGGCGTAGGGACACTTACGATGCTGATAAGAATTGTCGGAGAATATCCGGAAGGCATCATGTTCTCCATTCTTTTGATGAATGCTGTGACGCCTCTGATAGACAGATTCTTCAAGCGGATTCCGGCCGGAGGTAAACCCGGCGTTTAGAGTGCCTAAAGTGACCTAAAGTGGGCTAAAGTGAGCTAAATTTATGGATAACAAAGAATTCGCCAAAAAACTTGAGAAACGCACACGAGAATTTGCTGTGCGCATAATTCGTTTGTCGTGTACGTTGTCCAATACGCCCGAGGCAAGGGTCATAAGGTCACAGATGACAAAATCCGGAACATCCATTGGAGCAAATTATCATGAAGCAAATCGAGCGAGAAGCAAGGCAGATTTCAAAAACAAGATCAAAATATGTGAGAGTGAAGCCAGTGAAACTCAATACTGGTTGGAAATAATCGTCAAAGTGAAATGGCTTTCTTGGGCCAAAGTAAAGTGGGAATACGAAGAATGTGGCGAGTTGCTTGGAATTTTTACATCCGCTGCAAACAAATAGACTCTAATGCTGGGAATTGTATATCGATTTCTACAACTTTAGTCACTTTACACTTTAGACACTTTCGTGTCTTTGTGTCTTAGTGGCAAAAAAGGATTCTTAAGTGAATAGAATTAAATATTTCATGCAAGAGAGCTGGCTGCTGATTGTTGCGTCGTTTTTTTTTGGTTTGTTGATCGCAGTGACCAGTTCCGGCCTGTCGCCGAGAATCAGGCAGAATGAAATAAATAAACGCAACCGCCTGGTCTCTGCTCTGCTGCCGGAAGCGAAGGATTTCGTCCCCCTGGACGAACAGCTTGAAATTCAATCGCCGCGGGGTAAACCGGAAAATATTGACATTTACAAAGCTGTATCGGAAGCGAATGAATGTGTTGGTTGGAGTTTTGAGGCAGTCGGATCGGGTTTTGCCGACAAGATTAAACTCGTAATCGCTCTCGATAAGAATCTTGAAAAGATAGCCGGTTTCGATGTGCTCGCAAGCAATGAAACTCCCGGCTTCGGCGATCGTATAAAAACCGATTACTACAGAGACCAGTATAAAGGCGCTCCGGCTGGAGAGCTCAAGCTTGTGACTGTAGGCGAACCCGGAAAGATCGATTCTGAAATCGTCGCCATTAGCGGTGCAACGATAAGCAGTGAAGCGGTTGTTGAGATAGTGAGTAATTACGTAACACAGGTTAAAGAGCAGATGCAAAAGAAAGGGATAATCGGTAATGGAAAACAGTAACGACAATACTTCACGTTACGTCCAGACGATGATAGCCGGCTTATGGCGTGAGAACCCGACCCTTCGGCTGCTGCTGGGAATGTGCCCGACGCTGGCGGTGACCGCCGCGGTAAAGCCGGCCTTGACGATGGGCTGTAGTGTTATCTTTGTGCTCGTTTGCAGCAATATCATTGTCAGCTTAATGCGCAACCTCCTTAAGCCACATCTGCGAATCCTGATGTTTACTCTGACTATAGCCACATTTGTCACCATTGCGGATTTATTTCTAAAGGCATACTTACCCAGGATGAGTGAGATGCTCGGGCCGTATGTCCCTCTGATTATCGTCAACTGCATTATTATCTGCCGGGCCGAGGCCTGTGCCAGCAAGAATCCTCTGTTTGTGAGTATTATCGACGCGGTGGGTATGGGTATCGGCTTTACGGTGACACTGTGTGTTTTGGCTTCTGTACGGGAATTGCTTTCGACTGGCAAGATATTCGAGGTTTCGCTGATGCCGAATGCTTTTGTGCCGTGGGCGGCGTTGGGTATGCCTGTCGGAGCGTTCATAACGTTAGGTCTTATGATAGGCCTGGTGAATATAATCACCGGTAAGAAAGCATAAGAGGTTATATTTATGGATACATTAATCATCTTGCTTATGGGCTTTATATCCATTGTTGTCGTTAACAACCTTGTGTTCACGAAGTTTCTCGGTATCTGTCCGTATCTCGGAGTATCGGGCAGGATCGATATGGCGTTCGGAATGGGCCTGGCGGTGACTTTTGTCATTACTCTCAGTGGTACTCTTACATGGCTGATCGACCATTTGCTCCTGATAGGCACGCCGCTGGAAGTAACGCGTTATGTTTGTTTTATATTGGTTATCGCCGGAGCCGTGCAGTTGGTCGAAATGTATCTGCGAAAATTCTTTCCTTCGTTGTACGATAGCTTTGGCATATTTCTGCCGCTTATTACGACTAACTGTGCGATTTTAGGTTTATGTTTGTTCTTAAACCTCTGGGGCACCGACTCTCTGCTTGAGGCGGTTGTTCTGAGCTTTGGTGCCGGCATCGGTTTTACTATGGCTATTTGCATTATGGCCGGCATTCGTGAAAATCTGGATTTGGCGGATGTCCCGGGCTGCCTCAAAGGTGCGCCGATTACCCTGATTACGGCGGGGCTCCTCGCCATGGCGTTTATGGGTTTTGCGGGAATGATTAGATGAAAGAGTGAGCTAAAGTGAGCAAACGTGTCTAAAGTGAACTAAAGTGAACAAAATCAACGTCAAATAACTATAACGAACTGATGCCTTTTCAACTTTAGGCACTTTACATTTTAGGCACTTTAGGCACTTGAGACTGTTTTGTCTCTATGATGTTAATGGAATAGAAAATGCTTTTGACTGATATTTACCAATTATGGCAGAGTGCGTGGCCTGCCGGCCTGACGATGCTTGGCCTGGGCGGCGGTTTTGCACTTGTGCTTTTGATAGCAAGTGTCAAGCTCAAGGTAGAGATAGACCCGAAAATCGAGGAAATTCACAAAGCGCTGCCGAATCTAGATTGCGGGGCATGTGGTTTTGCCGGATGTGGTCAGTACGCTAAAGCCGTGCTGGAGGATCCAGAGCTGTTAGGCAAATGCGCGCCTGGCGGGCCGGCTACATCGGCCAAAATTGCAGACATATTGAACTTGCAGGTCAGCGACTCAGGCCCGCAGAAAAAGCCTATCGTGCACTGCCGTGCCCACTTCGACGATAAAACTTTCTATGCAATATATCAGGGCATACAAAGCTGCACTGCGGCAAACGCTTTGGCGAATGTCCAGGCCTGCGCTTTTGGCTGCCTCGGATTCGGTGATTGTACGAGGGCCTGCAAGTTCGATGCCTTGCATATTGTCGATGGTCTATCTACCGTCGATTACGAAAAGTGTACCGGCTGTACGGCTTGCTCGAAGGCCTGCCCGAGACATCTGATAGAGATGGTTCCTTTCCGGTATGAAAATATGATGACGGTCGCCTGCAGCAGTAAAGAGACCGGCAAAAGCACGCGAGCAATCTGCAAAGTCGGCTGTATCGGCTGCGGATTATGTGCCAAACAGTCCGACCTGTTCAAAGTCGAGGAGAATCTGGCAAGGTTTGATTACGCCCAATACCGGATGACCGAAAAAGAACAAGCCGCCATGGACAAATGCCCCACGAAAGTGATTATCTACCGAGGAAAAACCGCCCCGGAACCACCCGCTGCTGACAAAAAGACAACTGCGGCAACAAAAGCATAAGCTGCACCACCTGGAAATTATTTTTTTGTACCAGCGTTTTTTATGTACGTTTCAGAACCGCCGGTTTTTTTGATTTCGTATTTAGGGCCGGGGCTTATCAGAATCGCTTCTGTGTTTGGAAGTTTCTCGATTAAAACAAGACCCTTTTCATCGCCCATTACACTGACCGCAGTCGCCAGAGCATCGGCATCGGTTGCATTGTCCGTAATGATAGTCACACTCGAAAGACCTTCGGCGCTCTTTCCTGTTTTTCGATCCATGATATGGCTGTAGCGTTTGCCTTCTATGATGACGAACTGTTGATAATCGCCGCTCGTTGCTACCGCTTCGTTTGTTACTTTTAGTACCAGCCGGAGTCCGCCTCCTTCGATGCCTTCGATGGCGGAGTTTGGGTCCTGCAAACCGATTAACCAATGGTCCTTGCCTTTCGGCGGCAAACCGTAGCATCTAACATCTCCGCCGATATCGACCATCGCCCCAATTGCTCCGCAGCGCTGGGCGGCCTCGATTGCCTTGTCAATGGCATAACCTTTTGCTATGCCGCCCAGGTCCAGGAGCATGCCTTTATCGGAGAATTGAACCGTCTTGTTTTCACTGTCGAGTTTCAGCTTTTCAAAACCTACCTTCGACCTGGCCTGAGCGATTTGTTCCTCGCTGGGCGCTACTTTGCTTTCCTTTGCTTCACGGAACAAAGCGACGAGCGGCCCGACGGTAACGTCAAAAGCACCGTCGGTCATTTTGCTGAATTTGACACTTCTTTGCAGAACTTCGTATGTGGACTCGCTAACTTGAACTGCTTTTTCATAAGCCTGGCTGTTGACCCGGCTGATTTCTGAGTCGCTCTTATAATCGCTCATCAAATCATCAACCTTGTGAATTTCCTCCAGGGCGGCATGGACACATTTCTCTGCCGTGCCCGTATCTTCCGCTACGGCGACTATATGGGCGAAAGTGCCCATAACTATTTGATAGCCGCTGTCGGCATCGACCCTGTCCCTACCGGTGCAAGAGAGAAACGACACTACAACCAGCGAAAGACAAACGAATATGACAATGGTACGGCTGAATATTTTCATAAATAACCTTTCTTCAAATGAGAATTGATAACGAATAATTGGCTGAGAATCAATAGAAATTAGTCGCTAATCAGTCTATAATGCCGTTATGATTAAAAAGAAAGTGGAAATATTAGACGAGCGGATTGAGCGGGACTTTCTGCCGTTTGTTCGCAAGCCCGGCAGATACATCGGCGGCGAGATCAACCAGATAAAAAAAGATCTGCTACAATGCGATCTGACAGTTGCTTTATGCTTTCCCGATATTTACGAAGTGGGAATGTCTCACACGGGCCTTGTGATTATTTACGATTGCCTGAATAAAATCGATGGCGTTGCCGCCGAGCGTGTCTTTGCACCATGGCTTGATGCCGAGAAGGTGCTCCGAGACAAGAAGATTCCTTTATTCAGCTTAGAATCCAAAGCATCGTTAAAGAGTTTCGATATTGTCGGCTTTAGCTTAACCAACGAGCTGTGCTATACTAATGTCCTCAATATGCTCGACCTCAGTGGTGTCAAAATCCGCAGCCGGGACAGAGGCGATGACGAGCCGTTGGTTATTGCCGGCGGGGGAATGTCCAACTGTTGTGAACCCATATCTGAGTTTATTGATGTGTTCTTATTAGGTGACGGCGAAGAAGCTGTAGTCGAGTTAGCTGAACTGGTCAGAGCCCAAAAGAAAATCGGCGCACCTAAAAAAGAAATTCTTTCTTCTATTGCCAAAAAATTCGATTGGGCTTATGTTCCAGAGTTTCATACTGGCCAAAGGTTGCAAAAAGCTGTCGTGGAAGATTTTGACAATTCCTCTGTGCCGCTTGCTCCAATAATTCCTTTTGTCCAGGCTGTCCACGAGCGGGTAAGCATTGAAATTATGCGCGGCTGTCCGGGCAGGTGCAGATTTTGCCAGGCGAGCTTTTGCAGAAGGCCTATTCGATATCGCAGCGTCGAAAGGATTTTAGATATCGCAAAGGCATGTTACCACTCGACGGGATACGATACAGTAAGCCTGCTAAGCTTATCGAGCGCCGATTTCCCGAATCTCAAAGAACTGGTCGCCGGTCTGCATGAGTATTTCCACGATAAACACGTTGGCCTGTCGCTGCCGAGCCTGCGTGTCGATAAGCAGTTGAAGATGCTGCCGGAGCTGCTGACTTCGGTCAGAAAAGGTGGCATGACAATCGCTGTCGAGGCAGCCAGCGAAAAATTACGCCGGATCATCAATAAACCTCTGAAGGATGAGGATTTATTCGCTGCGGTCGAGGCTGCGTACCGGTCCGGCTGGCAAAAATTGAAGCTCTACTTTATGGTCGGCCTGCCGGGTGAAACTGAGGATGATGTCAAGCGGATTGTGGAGCTATCGTTCCAATTGGCAAAGCTGCGAAAAAGAGTGGACGGCAAGACGGGCCAGATTAATATTGCCGTAAGCTGGTTTGTTCCCAAGCCGCACACTCCGTTTGCCTGGCTCGGGCAAAAACCAAAATCGTATTTCGAGCAGGCAAAAAAATTAATCATCGAGGGGAAAACAAAGCTCCGTGCGAAGTTCCTGCAATTCAAGTTTCACCATATAAATCGCAGTGTATTGGAATCAGCAATCGGCAGGGGGGATAGAAGCCTGTGCGATGTAATAGAAGCTGCTTGGCGGGCCGGCGAGAAATTCGATTTGTGGGACGAATGTTTCGATTACGAACTATGGCACAGAGCATTTGAGAAATCCGGCCTCGATGTTGAAGCCGCCGCAAAAAAGCAATTCGAGCCCGACGAAACCCTCCCCTGGGAACACTTGGGCGGCCCTGACAAGAAATACCTGCTGGGTCATCTTGAAAATGCGACAAAAGAGGTATCTCGTATCTCGTGAATTGTGGGCAGACTCTGACCCGACGGAAGTCAAAAAAATTATGGAGTAGCTATGGTTAATCAGGTTTTACTTTATATGGGTTCTGCTATTGTTCTGTCTGTTCTGGGGAGTAGCTCATCTATTCCCGACGAAATCTGTCGTCAGAGGATTCGGAGGTATTTCCCGTGATAATAAAAGAATCATCACTATGGAATGGATTATAGAAGGAGTGTCCCTTATTTTCATCGCCGCTGTTGTCATTGCAGTGACTTTAATCGACCGCTCGGCTGAGGTTTCGAAGACCGTTTACTGGCTATGTTTTATAACGCTTAATGTTTTGTCGGTGGTTTCCCTTATGACAGGTTTTAAGATCAGATTTTTGCCTTTCAAGCTCTGTCCGGCTATCTTCACGACCGCTTCGATCTTGATATTATTAGGAAACTACCTATTTTTACTGTCCAATATCATTTTCGCTCTTTAACTCTTAGCGGAGCCAATAAG
>CAZHBL010000110.1:0-11772 GCA_964530105.1 uncultured Pirellulales bacterium
TAATCGAATTGCAGGTGGTGATCGCTGTGATTGCCATCTTGATGGCCGTTTTGATTCCGGTACTGGGCGCGGCCAAAAAACAGGCTACGATGGCACACTGTCTGTCTAATCATCGTAACTTATTGACTGGGTGGATCATATATGCAGACGATAACGACGGCTTGCTGTTGTGCAACGGGGTATGCTACGACACACCAACGGACAAGAGCCCTTGGGTTCACCGGCCCAAAGACCTCGACGGAAACGATTTGGGCAGTCCGGCACCCCCACGATCAAAGATGCGGAGCGCAACAGAAAGATTCTTGGCTTAAGTTAATACCTTTTGGAGACAAAGAGCATGGGTACCATAAGATTTTTTGCGAACATAAAGAGAATATTGGTTCTGAGCATCCTTTACTACCTTGCTCTTCCGGCTTTCTCCAGCCAGATATCGTTCGAGCACGTTGTCATCGACAAAGACGCCATCGGGCACAGAGAAGTCGGTGATATTGACCGAGACGGCTTCAATGATATTGTCGCGGTAAATTCAGGAGGTTCCGAACATTCGATCGTATGGTACGAATACCCAAACTGGAAGCGGCATCAGGTTGTGAGCATCAGCCGGTTCAGTGACTACAAGGCGTATCGGTCCTGCGACATGGAGCTTGCGGATATTGATGGTGACGGCGATCTTGACGTGGTCGGAAGAATCGGCCGGCCGGAAGACGACAGGTATGGAATCAATTGCTGGTTCGAGAATCCCACCCCGACATCGAATCCAGGCGAAAACGAATGGAAACGCCATGACATAGGTGAGAGCTACTATGCGAAAGATTTGGAGATAGCGGACCTTAACGGCGACGGCAAGCCGGACGTGGTCTCACGAGCACTGAACGCTAAACTTCATATCTATTTGCAGGAGGATTCATCGTGGAAAGAGATGGTGCTAAATATCACGCATCACGACGGCATGGACATTGCCGATATGGATAGGGACGGCGACCCGGACATTGTGCTCAACGGTTACTGGATCGAGACGCCAGATGATGCGTTCGGTGGAACGTGGGTCAAACATGATTTTGACAAAAAATGGTACACACAAAAAACGGGTGAGAAAGGCGCTTGGTATGATAACAATTGCAAGGTCGCCGTCGCCGACATGAACGTAGATGGTTGCCTGGACATCGTAATCGACCAGGCCGAAGACAAGGGCTATCCCGTTTCCTGGTATCAGGCCCCGACCAATCCCAAAAGCGGCAAATGGATCGAGCATGTCATCGGGCAGGTCAATAAATGTCACAGTCTGAAAGTTGCAGATTTCGATAACGATGGCGATTTGGACGTATTTGCAGCCGAGATGCCCAATATTCCAGAAGAAGCACCGCATCCGGTTCTGATCTTCATCAATCAGGGTGATTCTCTGATGTGGGAGAAGCAAATTCTTGCCGACTATGGCAATTACAGCGATCAAGTCGGAGACATTGACAATGACGGAGACATGGACATCATCGGCCTTCGCAATCACAACCGGGCGCCTATCGAGATGTGGCGGAACAAAACGAGCGACAATAAACTATCTCTGGATAAGTGGACGTACATCCAGGTCGATAATCAGCGCGGAAAGTGGGGTGACTGGGACGAGCCGGACTGGCTTAAGTACTTCGGCCTGGCGATGGCGAATGTGACCGGCAACGGATTTAAGGACATCATTGCGGGCCGGTATTTCTATCGCAATCCCGGCGGAGATATGACAGGCCCGTGGCAACGAGTCACTTTCGATATCAATGTCGATGCAATGCTTGTTCTTGACGTTGATGGCGATCCTTTTACGGACTTAATCGCCGAAGCCCTTCCGGACGTGTATTGGCTCGAAGCCCGCGACAAGCAGGGCAATTCCTGGAAGGTAACGAAGATCGGCACACTGCCAAAGACGGGACATATCAACGGTCAGGGTTACATGCTGGGGCAAATTGTTCCCGGCGGCAAGCCCGAGATCATTTTGGCCAGTGGGGAAGGCATCTACTATTTCCGGATTCCGGAAAATCCGGAGGCGGGAAACTGGCCCCGAACCCGAATTGCCGCTGAGACGATGGACGAAGGCATTGGTGTCGGAGATATAGACGGCGACGGCGATATTGATATTGCTGCAGGAAGAGAGACGGGTAAAATGTTTCGCGTGATGTGGTATGAAAATCCCGGTAATGGGCAGGGTGACTGGAAAGACAGGGTGTCTTGTGAGGTAGTCTTTGCACCCGATCGTATTATCATTGCCGAGATAAATGGCGACTCGCGGCCTGATATTGTGGTCTCTGAGGAGCGGTCTCCGGGTCCCGATCCCGATGCCAGTTTGTATTGGCTGGAGCAGCCGGACGATCCAAAAAACCAAACGTGGAAGAGACACGTCCTTATCATCGAATACTCTCTTAACAACCTGGACGTTGCCGACATGGACCGCGACGGTGACTTCGACGTTATCACGTGCGAGCACAAAGGGCCCAAGGGAAAGCAAAAACTGCAAATCTTCGAGAATAACGGCAAAGGCGGCTTCACAGAACATATCGCTGACAGGGGTAAAGAGAGCCATCTCGGAGCCTTGGTCGCGGACATGGACAATGATGGCGATTTGGACATCATCAGCGCAGCCTGGGATAATTATCAGTACTTGCACCTGTGGCGAAACGATGCAATCAAGTAACGTCTCTGCTTGTAGACAGGGTGGACAAGTGTTCACCGTTAATTAATTAAACATGGAAAGGAATATGAAATGTATCCAATTCTGATAAACAAGGCGCATGCAATAATTGCATCGACGCTGCTTTTGGCCGTTTCGTCTCTCGTTTTCGCTGAGATACCCTTCAATCACATCATTCTGGACAACTCCGGCCCGAAAGACCCCTGGGCGAAAATCGCAGGAGACATTAACGGAGACGGCTTCCCGGACGTTGTCATAGGCGGCCGTCAAGGCCCGTTGGTATGGTATGCTTATCCAACGTGGTCAAAGTCTGTCATCGCCAAAGGCGGATATAAAACCGTCGATGGAGAGTTAGGCGACGTGGACGGCGACGGGGATTTGGACGTTGTCATGGGAGGCTTGATATGGTACGAAAATCCCCGTCCCAACGGAGAACCGGCCAAAAAGGCATGGATAGCTCACAAGGTCGCAGATCATCCCACCCACGATGTGGAGCTTGCGGATCTCGACGGCGACGGTGATCTGGACATCGTCACACGCGACCAATCCGAATTCGGCCATAAGGCGGGAAACAAGATTTACTTATGGCGACAGAACGCAGATACTACATGGACGCAGAAAGCTATTGACTGTCCTCACGGTGAAGGCATTACTCTCGGTGACATAGATAAAGATGGGGATTCCGATGTGGTGATTGGCGGAACCTGGTTCGAAAATACACGGGACATTGTCAATGGGCCGTGGAGCGCACATCGATTCGGGGCCTGGCATCCGAATGCGACGGTGCAAATAGCCGATATCAACGGCGATGCTCGAGACGATATTGTGTTGTCTCCTTCCGAGTTGAATGGACAGTTTTACAAGATATCCTGGTTCGAAGCCCCGACTGATCCGAAAAAGGATAATTGGACTGAACATATCATTGCCGAACCCATTGAATGCGTGATTCATGGACTGGCCACGGCGGATATCAACGGCGATGGCATGATCGATGTGGTTTCATCGGAGATGCACCAAGGAGCCAATCCTGATGAGGTGGCTGTCTTTGTAAACAAGGCAAACGGTTCGGCCTGGACAAAGCAGGTAATCTCTTCAAAAGGATCACACCTTATCCGGACCATAGATATCGGCAATGACGGCGACATAGACATCATCGGTGCAAACTGGAGCGGCCCATATCAACCCATTGAGTTGTGGGAGAACAAATCGGGGGGCTAAGTCCATCTGTCGAACAGAAAAGATGACCTGCCTTCGGCCGATGTCGGAGGCAGGCGGCTTCATTGATCCTTGATATCCTGCAAGGTGGTAGCTGGGCGACAAATGAAGTATGGTGGTGGAAAAATCCTTATCGTAACTATGATCCTGATACACTATGGAATCTTCATACCAATAAAGATTCAGGCCAGAAGCAGCACAACGACCAGATATTCGGTGATTTTGACGGCGATGGTAAAAGAGAAACAGGTTTCAGTTCATTCAAAAATGCGGGGTTCACGAACACACATTAGATTGTGGTTCTAACGGTGCAAAGCAGCGGGATCGTCAAGAGGGCTACTGGTGGAGAATCGTGACTTCGCAGATTCGGAAGGAATAGAACTCGACCTTTTGTAATTAAACTGCACGTAGTCCAGCTTGCCGGATTCCCCGGCATCCGCCTTGACCACCACCATGATCTCGTCATCACTTGCGATGGTTACGTTTGAGACTGTATGGATCGTCCACTGCCCCATATCTTTCGAAGCGTCCCAGGGCGAGCCTTTCTGCACGCCATTCACATACAGGCCAAATTTGCACCGGCCGGCTTTTTCGTCAAAGTACCTGACCTCCAGATCATAAAGTGCCCTGTCCGCCGTGTAGGGTTGATCGAAAGGTGTACGTATCTGTCCGGTAGTCATATTGTTAAGTCTAACGCTGAGCCTGTGGGATGTACGCCGGTCATTGCGGCCATCTACCGTATAGTTTTCCAAAGTTCTGAAGTTCTCGGCTTCAATCCTTACTTCTTTCCTCGGGAATATCGGGGGCGGAACTTTCTTATCATCGAGCAGACTTTTTAATTTACCTAAGTCGGCATTTTCATCGCCAGTTAGAAGAAAATACGTCATTGTTGAATCGGAGATGTCGGCTCTACCCTCCGCCTGAAGCCGGGTAAAAATCCATCGTAGGGCCGGATCGCTCGAATCTCGCAGCCAATGGTACAAACGCCATTGTTCAGGCGTTGATTTCCTGCCGACTCCAGCGGGATGGGCCAGATTCTGATTACCATCTTTAATTTGTATCCAGTTGATTCCGGATGGAATGACGTCACGCTTGTTGTGAGTGTGCAGCTCCTGATCGCTGCCGGTATAACCATCGTTCCATCGACTGTGGGAAATGCAATAGACGTATTTTCGTTTGTCGGGGTCGGATTTTTCTATGCCGCGAAAAGGCACTTCCATCGGGCCTGCAAGAACGTAGTACAGTGGATTATCCGCCGAGGAGGCATTAATAGCGTTTTTGATGCTCTCAATGGCTCTGTCCAAGTCCGTCTGGCAGTCGAACAGAATCGAATGGGGAATATTGTACCTTTCGGCTGAGCCGAGAACGCTTTCGGACATCTCTTTGTGGAAGCGTGGATCGTTTTTGGCAAGTATGTTGCAGTAATCGACGTGCACAAGCTTGTCCACAACGCCAAACGAGTCAAGGATAGCGATTGCCGCCGGAAAAGCTCCCCAGTCATCCTCGTCGTTGTAGTTACCGTCGGAACTGAAGGCGATTCTGCCCTTAAAGCTCTTCCCGTCGAACGGCCCTGGATGCGATTGAAGGTTAGATGCACACAAGTGAGCAATAATTACTGATGCACAAGCGATTTGTATACATCGTTTCACGGTCATTTCTATTAGACTCCATATAAGCAAGATTTGTATCACTTTCAAGCTCTTCATTCTAATGAAGTCAGGTATCCCTGGGAAGTATCAATATTTTCATAACAAGATGTCCTGCTTGATATAAAGCTTCTGATTATGTATACTTTCACAATAGTGAAAGTCAAAAAATAAAATGAAGGAGATTCAAATCATGCGTAACCGTTGTCTGGCTGTAATTCTATTGGTTACAGGCGTGACAAGTCAGGCCGTATTTTCAGAAAGTATCAAAATCGGTGTAGTGCAGACCGTCATTGAGGATTCGCTCCAGAAGAACTGTAACAAGCTGCTTAATTTCATCGACCGGGCGAAGACAGAAAGGTGTCAGATTGTGATTTTTCCAGAGGAGGCTTTGTATTGGCCCGAAATAGCAGTGGATAGCCCAGTCCGAGCCGACTTTGATCGAGCCATAGCACAAATTGGTCGGCGGGCAGACTCAGACAATATCTATGTCGCCTTTGGGACAGGATACAGGCAGACCGACACGGGACCTTATCAAAACAAGGGGATTGTGTACGATCCGAACGGCCAAAGACTTTTGTATTACGAAAAAAACGCCGAAGTTCCTCAGCGATTTTTTGTTCATGGAGTCCCGTTTAACCTTTCGATATGTTCCGATCGGGGCTATTTGGAACATTCCGATCTGCCGTGTCTCGTGCAGGGTTCACAGGTCATCATCGACATCTCCGGCGGCCATGGGGGCGATGACGGCAGACCCGACTTACGCTGGATCCGGTATCGTCCGTGGGCGGCAAGAACCGGTGCATACGTCATAGTCAGCAATCCCGTACATGACGACACGGACTTCATGGGGCATAGTCCATGGGGAGGCGGCAGCGCAGTCATACGGCCGGATGGTTCGATCCAGGCGTGCTATACATACAAAAATGACTCTCTAATGGTAGAAGAGTTAGACCTCTCCAAAGCAACGAGACTCGAAGCTAAGAAAAGAAGGACACATCCGATATTCAAACCTTTTTGGGACATGGGCGAGAAATTATTGGAAGGAGAAGATGTCGGTTCGATTCCGGATATTAAGCCGTATTCTTCGGCAAAGCGGGAAATAAAAATAGCCGCGGTACAAATGGCATGCTCACGGGACATAAGTAAGAATGTGGGGACAATCAAGCGCTATATCCATCAGGCTGCTGAACAGGGGGCGGATATTGTTATATTCCCGGAGCTGGCGGTGACAGGTCTCCTGAAAGACGATATATCCGCAGCACAACAGTCCGAGTTGGAAAGTGCCCTGGACGAAATCCGAAGCCAGGCCGACGGCAGGAACATATACGTCTTAGTGGGAATGCCGTATTTTGTCGATGGTTACAGAAGAAATTGTGCTTTTGTAATCGGCGACGATGGAAGCATCGAGACGCGATATGCACAGATTTCAGAAAGTCGGGCCGACTTGTTCCGGGCGGGATCAAGCACTAAGGCAATGTGGTTCGAATTGAAAGGCGTTCGCTCGATTGTCACTATTGGGGACGATGTAAACATGGTTGAGATAGGCGATCTTGCGGCAAACCGGGGGATGTATCTGCATTTTCATATCACTTATGAAGCATGTTCATCCGCCAAGGAGATTACACTCTTCAAACAAAAACACCTGCTGATGCTCATGTATGCCAAATACGGTGCGGTGGTCAACGCCGCCGACGCATCGAACCTTTCCAATCCGAGCTCGCCTGCGGGCGGGACGAGTATGATTGTCAGCAGAGAAGGAGGACACAATAAATCCGCTCCGGGTGTATTGGAGTATTATCTACCCTATCAAACCAGTATTGCCGGCAGCGCCGGCTCAACTGAAACGATGATCATCGCGGCAAGAAAGACGTCCGTAAAAAATGACATGGACCTGACCTCTTATTGGCGAAATCGAACCAGGCGAAACAGAGCACAGGGCGGCTGGTACGAATGGATCAAAAAAGGTACATTGTTGATCGAGTCATCGGATTATATGAATAAATAAGATTGGTTCAGATTGTCGATAAAGTAAGATATGTCTGGAGAAGATAAACCCGGCGGCAATGCCCGCCAGAATATTGACCGGCTGGTCCGTCAGCACGCTGAAACCTTATACTTTTATGCTTTGATGCGCGTTGGCAATCAGGAGTTTGCTGAAGATATTGTTCAGGATACCCTTTTGGCGGCGCTGCAGAATTGGCAGAGCTTCGCAGGTGATTCGTCCGAGAGGACCTGGCTGATCGGAATACTTCGTCATAAAATACTGGATTTCTTCCGAGAGCACCGTAGTCAGGAAAGTGTGGACGACGAGTCATGGCAAAAGGAATACTTCGATAAATCCAGACACTGGAAAGACAAAATGGTTAGCTTCAAGACGAATCCGGAGGTCCTGATTGAAAATACCGAATTCTGGAAGGTTTTACGGGACTGCCTCAGTGAACTCTCTCGGATTATGGCTCGGGCGTTCGTCATGCATGAAATAGAGGGCAAGAATTCTGAGGAAATATGTAAGCATTTGGAGATTTCAGAGACAAATTTATGGGTGAGGCTGCATCGTGCGCGCTTGCAGCTTCGCCGGTGTCTGGAACTGAACTGGTTTATATAGTCCCCTGGTTGAAAAATGGTTCGGAAAACTCTTAAAAATGTTTTATTCATATTGACCCTTAGGTGCGATCAGGCTTCCCGCCTGATATCCAATTCACAGGAAGCACCTTTAAATAAGGTCGAAAAGCGGGCTTTATCCATGCACCTGCTAATTTGTGGAATGTGCCGTAAATACAAGAAGCAGTTAAAGCTCATACGTGATATTCTCGGCAGGCTGGGACAATCACGATTTTACGATAAAGTGGTACCATCTCTGCTGACCGAAGAGCAGGCCGAGGCCCTCCGGGGGAGAATTTCAAAAAAAATCCGGGAAAAACTGGATTCCATGTAAGGTTCACACACTCCTTCACGACTCATTAGTGACTTAATTGTTTGTTCGGTACTGAGCGTTATTAAATAGTTGCATCGCGTATACCTTAGCTTTTTGCGCGGTGCGAAAACCGATTTTGTTGATAATTGGTTGATAATTGCTTGATAGAATTTAGGAGTAACAAACCATGAATACCAAAACATATATATTAACAGTTGCAGCAGTTATCGTGTTAAGTATGGCGTTTTTCGCAGTTGATGCGATGGCAAATCGTGGACACGGGGGACTTGGTGTAGTTTATGTGTCAAGCCAAAATCTCTATTTTGACACATTCGTCAGCGCCCAGTCTCTGCCGCCCCATGGGCCATTTCAACTCCTCGTTGACGGAGTAACCGAATTCGGACCGGGCGATAAGGGATATGTCGGCGGACGATGGATGATTCCTAATGTGGACGAGAACGATGAACCTGATGGAACCTTTACGTATCTGCTTTGTCCGCTATTGGGGCCAGGCAGAGAAGAACCATAATTGACATATTCTGACGCCGGGAGGCATGGTTTACCCAAAAAGCCTCCCGGCATCTTTAAAGATTCAAATTGAGAGCATTTTCTTGTAAGGTTGCAATTCAGCAAATCAAGACAAGTCACTGCATATAAAAGGAAAATATGGAAACAATTTTAATAGAAAGATTAATCATGAACAGAGAAAAAGTAACAATCAGAATGTGTTGTACGTTGGTATTAACTGTTTTATGTCTGCTAATAAGTGCTGCACCGCTACGTGCCCAGGAACAGGACGTGAAAGTTGTCGTTAAAGTAGAGAGCCTGGTTCCTGAAAACGGCGTTTACTTTTCGCCGGTATGGGTAGGATTTCACGACGGCAGCTATGATCTATTCGACCTCGGCAGTCTGGCCAGCCTGGCAGTCGAGAGGATTGCCGAGGACGGCAACAACGTGAATCTCACGGCGGACCTCGATGCCGCAACCGGTGGAACCGGCGTCACTGGTGTGATTACCTCGCCGGGCGGTTTCGATAAATTGCCGCTATTCGATCCGGGCGAGACCAGTATGGCCGAATTTACTTTGAATCCGGAGTACAACCGGTATTTCACCTACGCCGCAATGGTGGTGCCGTCGAACGACGCCTTCATCGGCAACCACAATCCGTGGGCGGTTGAGCTGTTCGATGCGGCCGGTAACTTTACGGGTAAGAAGATTATCACCGTTCTTGGCTCGCAGGTCTGGGACGCCGGTACGGAGTTGAACACCGAAATGGACGCGGCCTTCATTAACCAAACCGCTCCTAATACAGGTGTGACGACTATGAGTCCGGTTCTGCCTCATCCGGGTTATCTGGGTTCTTACGGGAATCCGGGTGGCACGCCGATAATTTTGGGCGGCATGAATGCGGCTGGAAAAATATCAGATCCTGCTGGCGCCGATTTCACACTGCCCAACGCTGTAGTGGCACGCATCACGATTGAACTGGCTTCGGATGTCGAAGAGATGATGTAAGTAACTGCTAATTCGGCTTCGGCCGGTAGGACTGTACAGTTAGTAGTTGTCTTCTAAGTCTTAATTATTGCCTGGTCGAAAGATACCATAATAAGATTTCAGTCCGAAGCTTGATTTGTCCGTATAACCGGCTCTTTAACTGATATATAATGATGAATGTAACCTGTGTTAATTAATGGATATGGAAGTTCTTGAAGGAAGACCATGTTCTGAAATGGGGTGAACCGTCGTTCGCCCCATTTTCCGTTAAAAATCAACTACCGTGCTTGTAGAAGAATTAATTTGGCCTTTTGGGTTATCGAACAATTAGCTTCTTCGTAAGGTATGTATAAGTAATATATTACAGTAATTAAGGATTTTGACAGGATAGATGTCGATGAACAGAATCCGAGATAAATGTCGAAATAATAACCTTTGCCGGAGAACCGGTTTTTTTTCGTTGGTGTTTGTTGTCGTCTTCTTGTGCTCTTGCGATTTCGGCTTTTGCGAGTCACACGCTTCTTTCGGTTTCAATTGGATTATCCGGATTCCTCATCCTCTCACAAGCCTGTTACGAGCTGAACAGGTCCGGCGTGAACTTGATATGACTACGGCTCAGATAGATGATGTAGAGCGGGCGATAAATGCTGTGGAACTGCCATTATGGCGCTTGCGCGACTTGCCGCTGCAGAAACGTAATGACCAGGCCGGTTTGCTAATAAGACAATTAAAGAATGAACTTTTAAACATACTCACCCCCCAGCAAACGGAACGTCTCAACCAGCTTACATGGCAGGCGATAGGAATTGCTTCGGTTCTTGAGCCTCAAATGGCTTTGAAGTTGAACCTTTCAGATGAGCAAATTAGCAAGATTCGTATTTTCCTCAACGAATCATATGATGAAATAGCAGCTCTGCAAAGAAACACGGCAATATATTCGGAATCGAGCCGGGTTGCTTATGTAAGGAAACTACGCGATGAAACTGAAAAGAAAGTATTTTCGGTTTTGAACAATTCTCAGCGAAGTACTCTGCAGAAACTAATGGGGCGTCCATTTGATTTGACCAGCGTGCGAACTATCGCCTGCAAAGCTCCCGAATTCGAAGTTGATACGTGGATCAACAAGCCGAAGGTGACCTTGTCTGAGCTAAAGGGAAAAGTAACTGTTGTCCATTTCTACGCTTTTGGCTGCGGTAATTGTATCCGCACGTTGCCGTACTATAATAAATGGCGAAACCATTTTCCTTCGAGCGCCTTTCAAATCATCGGAATTCACAGACCTGAAACCCAGCAGGAGCGGGATATCGATAAGGTTAATAAGAAAGCAGCAGAGGCCGGTATAGAGTATCCGGTCGCCATCGACAATGAGAGTCTGATGTGGAATTCATGGGCAAACCATGTTTGGCCAAGCATATATCTGATCGATAAAAACGGGTATGTGCGTTACTGGTGGTACGGCGAGCTCAATTGGCAGGGCGCCGAAAGCGAGAAGTACCTGAGAAGCAAGATTCAGGAATTAATTGATGAGTCTTGAATTTTCCTTGTTAGTCTGAATACTATGATGTAGAATAAGTAATATGATTCTATGTTGTAAAACTACATCATTTATATGCTATCAGGTAAACAACTTTCATTTAACCTATTTCCCGAGTTCCCGGGTACAATATATCGAACGATATCTTGAAGGATAGGGTGTTTCATGCGCAAGTTGAGGGGTTTTACTTTAATCGAACTTTTGGTAGTTATTGCCATTATTGCATTATTAATGGCTATTTTGATGCCGGCGCTTCAAAAAGTCAAAGAGCAGGGCAGGAAAATTGTCTGCTCCA
>CAZHBL010000111.1:0-11672 GCA_964530105.1 uncultured Pirellulales bacterium
TGGGCATCGGCACACCTGAAAACGTGCCTGATGAACTGATCAGCGTGGATATCTACCAGGGCAAGTTGATATTGCCCCCCGATTTCAGTGATGAGGTGCAAGACTGGATTGACAGAGGCATTCTGAAAGCCTATGGTATGACGCCGGGTCTGCCCAAGGGCCCTCAAATCATTGTCGATACCGAAACAATGCCGGACAGGACTATCGTAACTGCGCTCTCGCAAAATCCACCCGAAGCCTCGGGGCCGAGTCCGGATAACGGTGCTACGGATGTTCGAATCGATACTCATCTTGATTGGAGGATGGGTTTGTATGCCGATCGACACAATGTCTTTATCGGTACCAGCGCCGACGATATTGATGATGTCAACTCAGCCAATCTTGCCGACTACCCGAACGTCACCTATCAAAATGTCGACATTAACACTTTTGAGCCACCGACATTGGACATGGAGACTGTCTACTACTGGCGTGTCGATGAGGTCAATAGCCTCAATCCTGATAGCCCCTGGGTCGGCGATGTCTGGAGCTTTATGACTGGTGCTTTCCTTGTCGTGGATGACTTTGAGGACTACAATGCCGGCGATAACCAGATATGGTTTGCCTGGCATGATGGTCTTGGCGCCGGCGTACCGGGTTCCGATCCTTACATTCCCGGTAACAGCACCGGTTCTGCAGTAGGCGACGAAACTACTGCCTCTTATACTGAGGAAACCATTGTCAATAATGGTAACCAGTCGATGCCGTACTGGTACAACAACAATAAGCAGGGCTACGCATATCATTCAGAGGTCGAGAAGAAACTAACGGATTTGCGGGACTGGACTACGGAAGGCGTTAAGGAATTTTCACTATGGTTCAGAGGGTATCCTGCATCAGTCGGCAGCTTCACAGAGGCACCGTTCGACACCTACACCATAACCTCTTCCGGCACAGATATCACAGATCAGTCTGATGGTTTCCACTATGCCTATAAGATGCTTACAGGTCCCGGCTCGATTATTGCGAAGATTGTGAGTGTCGATAACACAGATCCATGGGCCAAGGCCGGCGTTATGATTCGTGAGACACTGGAGCCTGGCTCTAAACACGCCCTTATATGTGTTACGCCCAGTAATGGGGTTGCATCTGTAGTTCGTGTCAACACGGATGATGAAAGCTACATCTCGAACCAGACAGGGATAACCGCACCACACTGGGTGAAACTGGAACGTGACTTGGCCGGAAACTTTACAGTCTTCCATTCGGCCAACGGCTCAAGCTGGGTATCATTAGAGGATTTCACATCACAGAGGATCCAGATGGGCGCTAATGTCTATGTAGGTTTGGCAGTTACGTCACGTAACGCAGATGCAACATGCCAAGCTGTATTCTCCAATGTTAGTATCACCGGTAATGTGAGCCAGCAGCAGTGGATGAACCAGGATATCGGGATAACAAATAACGCTCCTGAGCCGATGTATATTGCTATATCCAACAGCACCGGCACGCCTGTAATTGTATACCACGATGATCCTAATGCCACGGTTACAAACATCTGGACCGAGTGGGTAATCCCTCTGCAGGACTTTGAGGACCAGGGTTTGATCCTGACCGATGTAGACAGAATCGCTATAGGTATTGGCACTAAAGGTAATATTACAACGCCAGGTGGTTCAGGTAAAATGTACATCGATGACATTCGCCTGTATCGTCCGCGGGACGCTGCCGGCGAATGAGACATTGCTGGCATAACATTAAACCGGTGCCATTTATGGATTATGATTTACGAATACGGCTTCGCGAAGGGCCGTCAGACAATCAAAAATTTATAATTTCATTCTAAATAGTCTGGTTAAGGTAACACGCCAACACGCGGCCAGCCGTCTTCCCACACCATAGTGGAAATCTTCAGCTCAGAACGAGATCGCTGGCTTTGACTGTCATAAGCGTGGAAGATCAGGTAGTCGCCGCTGACGTCCTGCAATACCGCGCAGTGCCCCGGTCCGACCCATTGCCCCCCTTCTGTCGCATCCAATAACAGCGAGCCGCCGCCTTCGGTCATCAGCCTGCCTTCTTTATCAACGTAAGGCCCGGTTACCTTCCTGGATCGCCCAACCATGATCTTGTAAGTGCTCCTGGCCCCGCGGCAGCAAAAATCAAACGATACAAAATGGTACCAGTACTTGCCGTGTTTGATAATAAACGGTGCCTCAATCGCACCTGTAACAGGCGGAGTCTGGTCTTCACCTATACGCGGTCGGGCGGCAATCGAATACAATGTAGTGTCCTGCTCGGAGAGCTTGCCGGTGGCACGATCAATACGCCGCATCTTGATGCCGCCCCAGAAGCTGCCCCAGCAGAGCCATGCCTTGTCCTTGCCTTCCAGCACGAGGTTGCCGTCAATGGCGTTCCAATCGGTCACGCCGGCGGTCGAACGAATCACCATGCCCTGGTCCTGCCATTTATAGTCCGGGCTGTTGGGATCGAGCGTGGTGTTGGTGACTAAACCGATTGCAGAGTTGTTTTTACCGAAAGTAGAGACTGAGTAGTAGATATGATACTTGCCGTTGAAATAAGAGATGTCCGGCGCCCATATCCCGCGTGTGCCGGGAATTTCCTGAGTCGCCCATTCGGGCAATTGCTCGAAGACAGCGCCGCAACGACTCCAGTTGTATAAATCTTTCGAGCAGCGGATCGGAATGAATCCACCCTGCCGGGGACTGCCGCCAGTGCAAAACACGTAAAGTGAGTCCCCTTGTCGTATGATCGCCGGATCGTGGACCCGTAAGTCCCCCTTTAATTCCAGCATTTCCGGCTCCGGCGAAACGGCTACCATACGGCAGGATGTTTCCAGTATGAGAGTCCCTAATAATATGATTTCGAGAGTAATGCTCCATACATGTTTTGATCCAGACATGCCGCTGTCCTTTCCAAATGTGTCATGAATTACCGCACGGGAATTCGCAATACAGTCAATGAGTAAGGTTGAAAAGAATACGAAAACCGTGCATCATTAATTGTTTCGGTCGTTTTCTTCGGATAGATTTTCTTCGGTTCCGCTAATGAATTCTCATCCGTTAATTGTTCAGACGACAAGGCAATCACTGTTGCATCAGGCCCTACTTTCTTTGCTCCTTGCAGGTTGATAACGGCTTCAACAACTTCACTCGTGACATTAACAGCTTTCAGGATGACCTCTGATGTCTTCCTGTCGAGAGTACTGCTGAGGTTTAGGGCCTTTTTCTTGCCGTCCAGGTTGGGTACGCCTTCGGCCACGGCGGTCAATAGATGTGTCCCGTGATTTAGGCTAAAGAGTTTCTGGACATAGTAATTGGCTGAACCGTAGACATTCAGATTATCGAACCAGATAAGGTCCGGGCGCCACTGCCAGGCCTGTTCATGCCCGAACAGGGGTGCATAGCAGGTCATCCTTACCAAATCGGCGTTTCGCTCCATACCCGTCATAAACGCTGCTTCGTACAAAGCACATTTCAAGTTGTTACGATTGTCGGGGCTGCCAACACCTAAACTCTGCGCGGCATATTCACCCACGAACAGCTTCGGGCCACGGCGATCATACTTGTCGTACCAGCCGACATTCTCTAAGAACCATTCCGGCTTGCGATAAAAGTGCTCATCCACAAATTCGGGTTTGAGCTTGCGCCAGTTCGACCACAGATATTCGATTTCCGCCTGCCCGTTGGGGAATATAGTGGCATCTGAGCCGGTCGCGGCGATAAGCTGCATGTCCGGATACCGGGCCTTAATAGCCCCGGCAAAAACTTTATAGCGCTCGATATACTGCGGCCCCCACTGTTCGTTGCCGATGCCGATCATCTTCATATTAAAAGGCCTGGGATGCCCCATATCCGCCCGCACTTTGCCCCATTTGCTGCCGGTCGGGCCATTGGCGAATTCGATTAAATCCAGGGCATCCTGAACGAATGGTCCGAGATGGTCCATTGGAACCAGCTCAGCGCTGTTGAACTGGCAGGCCATGCCGCAGTTGATGATAGGCATTGGTTCGGCCCCTATTTCTTCGGAAAGGAGGAAAAATTCGTAGAAACCCAGGCCGAAAGACTGGTAATAGTCCGTAGTCAGGCGGTGCCGGAATTCCGAGTTCCAGCGGTTTTTAAGCAGCTTCCGCTGGCTGATCTCGCCAATGGTGTTTTTCCATTGATAACGCAGTGAAAGATTATAACCTTCCACGATGCAGCCGCCGGGGAAACGCAAAAAACCGGGCTTCATGTCCGCCAGTACCCGCACGAGGTCTTTTCGCAAGCCGGGAATAGGTATCGATGATGAAGGATCCGAAACCGCTGAGTCTTCGGGAAACAGCGAGACCATGTCCACGTCCAGGACACCGGTACCGGTTACTATCAGGTTCAATTTCGCCTTCGCTTCTGTATTCATCGCGGTCATAGAGAAAATATGTCTATTCCAATTTCCTGTCACTCCGTTGAAGTGGCCTTCGGCTATTTTCTGATCGTCGGGCGCGATCAATTGCACCTTGAGCCCCATTTTGCCTGATGAACTGCGGGCGAATAATGAAAACCAGTATTTTTCCCCTTTGTGCAGACCTATGCCGCGAAAGCCCTCATTGGTCAGACCGAATCCATTACCAGACTTTTTTACACTAATGCGCAAATAGTGTGAATTGCCTGGCTCTCTGTAAGTGGTTCCCGTGACAAACGGATCGTCATCCCGAATCGACAAATTGCCTTCCGCTCCCTCACGTTGGAGTTTACTCCAGCCCATCATGGACTCGGGAAACTCGAACGAACGGTTTTTGACTAATTCGGCGTATAGACCACCGTCGGCGCCGAAGTTGATATCTTCGAAAAATATGCCGTACATAGTAGGACTAATATCTGCACCGGGATTGGAAATATCAACGGTTATTCGAGGTTGAGTCCATCCGATGGATACCAATGTTCCCAAAAGACTCAAAAAAAAGAAAGTCTTCTTCATAATCGCATTTCCTTTATCTTCGTATCAGTCCTTATTTGCTTAGAGCACTTGGCCTTGCTCAAGATGAGCCACCACAAAACACCGCTGCAGCCATGTAATCCAAGCTGTTTTACGGCAATTAGTGATTATAATCCATTCGCCAACTATCAACAACATATCATAAGAAATATTCCTTCTGCCTCCTTCTGGAACCCTTCGTTCAGCAAATGTGTTAAGCTTATGAAGTGAAACTCAGGATCCTTCCGAGCCCCGTCCGATACAGGCAGTTGAAGGTCGCCGCCTCAAATCCGGTGACAATCAGCCACATACATTAGAATCTATGAACACCCAAGCGAACTATATGAGACCAACCAGAAAAAGCCGCAGAGCGGCGAATAAAGCTGCCACAAACAGAAATTATTGAGGAGTGACATAGCACTTCAAACGGTACCAGTTTTTGACTTACAAAGCGCTGAAATTCCTCGACAATTCGTGTCTCCAAATTGTCACTATAAGTACCAATTTTTCCTATATTGAGTCCTAATAAATGTCATTTATTAGGCTAAGGACAAGATTTTTTATATCGTCATCGTATTCAATGGACGACATCAATTAGTAAGTGACATTAGATGATATGTTTGATTTTTACACGACCGGTGGGGCAGAGTCGCCTCTCTACTCTTGCAAAAGACTAATCCTGTGTATCATTTCCAAGATCAAAGGGGTTTGCCGTGTGAAATGACCGAGAGTTTTACACGCGGAGCCGGTCCATGTGCTGCATCGCAAGAGAATCGAATTTCATTCTCTCCCGTCAGGAATAAAGGTACGTCACCTTCCGGCATTACTTTAGTGATCATCTCACCTTTCGTGCCATAGAGTACGCAATCATTTTTTGCGTCGAATTCCAGGTAACTGCCTGATTGCATTGTCACCGGCAGAACAATTGCTTTACCATTGACGCTCAAAGCCGGGTTCTTCACTGTACAGGCAACCATAGGCAGGGCCTTGATTGGGCCGATGACACATTTTGTTTGTTTGCCGGCGGGCAGATTGTTGTACCAGATACTGACAGATTCGATGTTACCAAAATCAATCTTCTCGCGATATAGATTATACAACCCTTTACCGTCATTCCAGACATAGTCGCTCCAGCGGCTCGATTCGGTCTCTACGAGCGTAATCAATCTTAGGCCGGTGAAGTCAACCTTGATATAGTGGTCCGCCACTGCTCCAAAGGAGATGTGACGAGGGCTTTCGAGCCGAATGTTTATGATCTGCCCACCGCCGTCGCCGTCGATCCATACGCCAATTGCCTGCTGATTCTTCAGGTTAAGACAGGGTGAGAACTTGCGACCAAGTCTTGCCCAGGCTGCGTTACGGGAAACCTTGCCGGAATTTTCTGCATTGAATGTACCTGTTCCTTCCGGCTCTTCGGTTCTTTCATCCAGCGATGCGGTAACACCTTCGGCGGTACGCGGCGGACCTTCAAACCGGGACGGATTTGAGAATTCCGCCAGAACTATATTGTTAGCATCGTAGTAAGATTTTGTGGACATTAACACTTCGAGGCGGAATTTCAAAGGCTGCTCGGCGAAAGGATTTTTAGCTATCCATGACAAGCTCCATGGCTCCGAACCTGATAACGTGTGCGAGTCATAGTGGGCCAGGCGAAATCGCCATTTTCCATTCGTATCTTGAAAGAGCGAAAATTCTTTCCTGGGCTGACGCAATTGCTCCTTAATTCTCTCGTCGAATGTGTTATCCCGGCGTAGTTCTTCACAGGTACGCAAGATATCCACCGCTCTGCTAAATAGTGGGACGTCATTAAGACGCTCGCGGTTAATTGAGCCGGTAAGTGATATACCTGCATCCCATCCGATGAGCTTTGCTCCGAGGTACTCGATTACGTCGGGATAGGATGGCTCTACCTGCGGCGGATCAAAGTGCTGGAAATTCCACCATCCGAGATGCAAAGGCAACAGAAGCCCGCCATTGACAGAGGCGGCATGGATATCAATGAAGCGTTTGTGTCCGCGCTGTGGATAGTCCCACGCCTGCCATCGGGTGCGGTACTGCCAGAAGTGGTGCCACATAGCACTCATTTCCATACCGACCGGTTTTTTGAGATGCTTCTGGATATCGAAGACGAATTTGTCCGCCCAGTACCAGCACTCATCACCGCCCCGCAGGATGCTGCTGCCGTCAATAGCATCGAGGTATATTCCGTCGAAATCGCATGAATTCACGATGTCGGCGTGATTTTTAGCAATCTCTTCGAAAAGTGACGACTCCGGGTCCGGCACAAGAAGGCCGAAGCATTCCTTGAGATGGCGGGCTTTAGCACCTTTCTGATGAGCGGCCGGTTTTGTGCCGAATGCGCCGCGTCCGAGCTTTGTGAATCGCCATGGCTGTTCCTGGCTGACGGCGCCGAAAGTGACCAGCTCATCGTCGATATGAAGTATGACGCTGTTGTGCTCGAAAAAGCCTGTGACGGTGTTCATACCGGTTGTAGATTCGTTGACTGTAATCTCTGTACTGTTGGTATCAATTGGTTCGGCGAGAGTAAAAGTTCGAAAAGCATCGAGCCTTTTGTCAGGAACCGGGGTAACATATTTCGATCGTTTATCGATGAAGAATGCGTAGGTGTGGAAGATAGAACCGATGCCAGCATCATGAAGGCGTTTTACAATGCGGCGGTATGTGTCCCATCCTTCGGGCCATTTCCTGTTGTCCAGCACAAAATCACCGAACCGGAAGAATGAACCTCCGCCGTGATTGTCGATTTGAGTGACGCCGAGTTGTTTCGCCATCGATATCCATTCGTCCACGTTCGATTCGATGAGCGAGCCGAAATTGAACAGGTACGAGGCGTGGTTGAACAGCACATCTTGCGCCCACGGTCCGGCAACCGTGCAGTGGGGCATTTCATCCGCATTAGTCAGAACCTGTTTAAGGGCCGTCAGCATTTTATCCATCGGCATCGCCACAATCGCGACATTTGCTCCTTTTATGCCGAATTTGTCATAGCATGATGCCTGCAGATTTGTCTGAAGTGCGGGTAACTGGTTCACCCGGGTGATAAGATTAAGAGATAAAGCACACGAACCAAATGGTTCATCCAGCCGGCCCTGTAAAGTGAGCGGAACATTTAAAAAGGTCAGCGATTCGATATTGTCGCCGCTTATTGATTCTACCGTAAAACGGATGTACGAATCCAGGGGTTCGACATGAAGAACTGCTTTGGCATTAACCTTGCCAAACTCTATGGTCAAACGGTTGTTATCCAGAACTGCTGAAGTGGCCGGATATTCTGTGCCGCTGCACCGGAGCATAGCGCAGGCTGATGGTTTGTTGTGTCTTAGATAGTCGGTTCCTGATAAAAGGTCGAGAAAGCGGAGGTTTTTTCCTTCTGCGGATATTGAATACCGCACATGTGCGTTTTCGATAACGATGGTATCTTGTTGCGCTCCGCATACTACTGAGCAGGTTGCAAATAGACCGAGAACAATCATAATTGTTTTCATAATTCGTCTCCGAATATGAGTTTGCCGAATATTTCAAGCATAATATGTTTCATATATACCAGGGCGAGCGCATTGCTCTTGATAAAAATCGGTCGGCCGCCTCGTCATTGACAAAGCGTTCGGTCCTGGGATTCCAACTCAGCTTGTGGCCCAGACGAGCGGAAATCTCCACCAGATTGCACGTCGTAGTAGCATGATGCCCAATTTCGGCACGAGCCGCTGCGGACCGGCGTGTCTTGATACAATCCAGGAAGTTACGATGGTGCTCCGGACTGGCGTATAGATGTATCTCGCCGGGGCCGATTGTGGACTTGAGCACATCTGTGGGATTAGCGCTTAATGTGCCACCGCCGGTTATATGAATCCAGCCGTCTGTCCCGATGAAACGAATGCCGTCCGGATGTGGATTACCTTCGCTACTGTAGCTCATCGTCACTCCGTTTTCGTAAACAATCTCCGATCGCCAAGCGATTGCATCATCAACAAGGCCGTCGGCGGGTATGTTTGCCGATAATGTGTTTACCTCCACCGGGTTGATTTCGTCACCGATGCCCCATTGTGCGATGTCCACGAAATGCACGCCATTGCCGGTAATGAAACCTGCCGTGTAATCGGAGATGTAGTACCAGTAGCAGATTTCGTTGCCGCGGGCCACGCGCTGCGAGCAAAACGGTGCAAACGGAGCCGGCCCCAGCCAAAGCTCGTAGTCCAACTCATCCGGCACCGGAGTTTTGGGAAAGTTCTGTCCCGTCTGTACACCCTTATTAACTCCAATAATACCGACTTCAACACGAGTCAGCCGTCCGATCCGACCGTTGCGAACCAGCTCACAGACGTAACGGTAGGCTCCACCTGATCGACGCTGTAAGCCGGTTTGAAGGACCCAGCCATACATTGAGGCAGTTTCTACTACATTCCGACCTTCTGTTACTGTAAGCGTCAGAGGCTTTTCAACATAGGCATCTTTGCCGGCCTTCATAGCAGCAATTGCCAGAGCTGCATGCCAGTGGTCCGGTACACCGATACAGACAGCATCAATGTCGTCTCTGTCCAAAAGCCCGCGAAAATCGCGGTAATCTACGCACCCGGTATCACCATAGGCTTGATTGATGATGTCTCGAAAACCCTTGCGACGAGACCTTACCGGGTCACAGACCGCTACAATACGAGAGTCCTTTTCGGCGAGAAATGACCGGCAGTGTTGGATGTTAATATTGCCTGTGCCGATAAGGCCAATCGTGATACGATTACTCGGTACAGCTTCACCGTTACCACCGAACACAAACGATGGGAGGATGTAGGGAAAACCTATAAAACCTGCTCCACACATCGCTGTTTTTTTGACAAAGCTGCGTCTTGTTATTTTGCTGTGATCCACCTATATATTCCTCGTCGTGAGCCGGAACAGCTCGCTTAATCTACCCGCTCACAAATGATGTTTGTCAGGTTCAAACCAAGCCCCTGAGATTCTTCGTTCTTACCCACGAGCTTGAACAACAGCTTGTTTGGTCCCTCTGCCAGATCAAGTGCCCCGACATATTGATCCAGTCCAAATTCTTTTTCAGCGGCGTAGAGGTCCACTTCCGGGCCGACTGGTGCTTCATCTACAAACATCTGCACTTTTCCCTGTGACGGTCCCTTAATCGTATCCAGGCTGATTCTATATTTACCCGCAGCCGGAAGTTCACAGATAAAGCAGATAAAGTGATAACCGAAAAAGTCCGTTCCTTCGGCGCTAAGTGAAAGATAGCGTGCATCCTTACCGTCGAGTTTCTCGCTGACCTTCGTTAGCGTAGACTTGCTATGCGAGAATGCACTAATCGGAATGTTCCACCATGTTGCGAAGATGATACGTTTCAGATCGATTACTTTTCTCTCTGCTGCCGGCGGAAGTGTAAAATCACAGGTCGGCCTGTCCTGCGAATAAAGAAACGTCACGGCACAGTAATCATTTATAAGGTCGTTTCCGGTGGGAGCATGTTCAATCGTTTGCAGGATACTTTTATTATAGGAATAAGCATCGCCCAAAAGA
The DNA here is from genome assembly GCA_964530105.1 of uncultured Pirellulales bacterium. Lineage (GTDB taxonomy): Bacteria > Planctomycetota > Phycisphaerae > Sedimentisphaerales > Anaerobacaceae > JAFGPJ01. Next base: position 10,489 of record CAZHBL010000111.1, read on the forward strand.
AACCTGTAGCCTCCGGTTCTGCCCAAATGCTTCTTGTATGCGAGACAGCCGCTTAGAGGATAAGAGTTTTTCGTGTCCCATCGGCCCGTTACATCATACCACCCGCCGTTATAAAAGTCCTCGGATCCGGTGCCGTGGATTACAAGCTTGCCGTCTATCGTCGTCTGGTCGTCACCCTCGAAGAAATAAGTGTTGCCGGATTCTAATCCCTGCGACTGCTGGATAAATCCGACGAGCTGCCCCCGGCCTTCGGTTTCGATAAATGTGAAGGGTTTACCCTTTGTTGTCGGATTCTCGCGTCGCCAAATCGCATAAAATCTGCTTTCATTCTCCTGACGAGCTATCGGGACAAACAGCACTTCCGCCTCAAGGTCCGTCTCTTTGGCCGGATTTCCCTCGCAAGACAGCTCGATTCGAGCTGACTTCTCGAACGGCATAGGAAAGTAACAATAGCTTACACCGTTAGCGGTTCCTACCAGCAGAGATTTAGTGGCTGGCTCACCCCACGCATAGCCGAAGAAATCTCCCGCCGGACAAAGAATTGCCGGTTCCTCGTCACCGTCCCAGTACGCTCTGAGCACAATTCCACGGTCTTTGTCTGCTAAAGCCTCCGGGGACGAAATGCGAATTCCCACAATTCTACCTGGACGGTCGGTCTCGAAGATTTTCACGGTTTCGGATATTTTTAGCCGGACTTTTTTACTGAATCGTTCAACCGATCCGCCGGGAGGGACTATGTAAGAGCTGATGTCGCTGCCGTAAGATTCGAACAGTTTCTTTGCTTTGGCCAAATGAGAATTATATTTGTCCGCCGGCAGCTTCGGAAAACTCACTATCGGCGTTCGGTCAGGATATGTGGCATAATTTATCTGGCAAAACTGCAAACGTTCGGCCCTGATTAAAACCTTACACGATTTTTCATACGTAAGAGGTATATAACTGTAAAATCCTCCGGATCCGTAACCTACTATCGGCCGAACAAAGACGGGATGTTTGCCTAAGAAGAGATCGCGAAACCCGACTTTTATGCTTGGCTCACTCTCGCCGTCGAAGTAGAAGTTGAGCATGTCATCCGTTGGTGTCGGAGTCCAGATTCTATAGATTACACCCGGTCCCTTCAAGTCAGCTATGACTAGTACTACAACGCTACAAAAGCTCAAGTAAATCTATGCGGCCAGTCGATA
>CAZHBL010000112.1:0-11644 GCA_964530105.1 uncultured Pirellulales bacterium
AATCAGCCGCTGCTGCATCAGCCCAAATATCATCGACCTGCCCATCAATCACGGGAGGCTGCGTGGCAAAGCCGATTGCCATATCGAGAGCTTCGAGTTCAACGACAAATTTACGGTCGCCCGGTGCCGGTGTCAAAAAGTTGTCCGCCACTCCCCCAGCACCGGTAACATACGCCGAGCCGTCAGGGTAGGGATTTCCGCCGACAGTGTCGTCCCTTATTCCCAATGTCTCGAAGAACGTAACCGGCCCTAAACCTGAAATACTGGTCAGATCAAAACCGTACTCCGTGTTGGCTGCAAGAGCAACCGGTGCATCCAGAATAACGTGAAACCACATGCTCGTTCCAGTAGCATCATTCGTGACATCAGCAGGCAGGGCATTCTCCTCCTCGCCAGTGACATCATAGATTTCGCTGGACAAAACAAACGCATCTTTTCCGGAAGCAGCAGGGTCTGTTACGCGGATTTGGAGTTGGCTGCCTGCCTGCATGCTATACCACGTAGTATCCGCTTCAGTAGTGTAACCTACATGTTGGAGCCAGACGCCGGTAATGAGATATCCGGCCTCGTCGCCGGTGACGAAAGTCTGACCCTGGCCACCACGGTCGTGTGCCACATATGTTGTTCCGTCATTATCATAAACGCCGGGTGATCCCGTTCCGACGTTGTTAATGTCGCTCACAGCACCGACTAAGTTAGCGATGTCTATCGGCCCCGGCTCCGGTGCGTCTGGTGTGATCTCGAGCACCGCCGCCTGGATACTACTCACTGCACATAACACAACAACACAAAAAATCAAATAAAACCATTTTCTAAGCATGATAATCCTCCTTTCAAAATTTAATAATCTCGCTTTGGCCACACACCAAAGCACTTAAAGTCTTCGACAAACCAGACACATTCTATCCGAATTTGACCAAGAAAACTTTTCGCGATTTGATATCACCTCCTTCCACTAAAACCAAATTTAAGCCGTTAGTTGAAATGTACAAATCAGAACTACGAAGCAAAAAGCTCTCATTTAAAGCTCTGCGCCTCGCATAAAACACTATAACCGCTCCTCTATTAACAATAGAAGAATCTTACCCGATGAATGGCCTTAAAACAAATACCGGCCCACACAGGCTTAATCCTAATGAATATATTATTAAATATACAATAATATTTATCTTTCTGTCAAGAAAAAAAACCTCCGAACAAAAACTCGCTATGACCCATTTTTTTGTGTTTGTGAAAAACAATATCTCTATGTGCCGAAGTATTATAAAAAATCCCTTAGCACACAGAGGTGCAGGCCGCACGCAACAGCCAGATAGCAAAATACCCTCCATTTTATATTCGAGCAGGCATCCAGAAGGGCCTCAATTTCCTTAACTTCAAGTATACGTTTGGCCTTTTCCGCAGCTTGTGCAAAATCAATATCATTTGCAGGATTGGACTTCAAATAACCTCTTTTAGCAGCCTTGTTAAGGACCGATCGGAGTGTTCTTAAATGAATATTCGCATAGTTGACACTAAAGCACTTTAGACGCTGTGCTTTGAATTTTTCGATTAAGACCGGCTTCAGATCCGATATCATTCGAGGCCTGCAGATTTCCTTCACCATATCCAGAACTCGCTGCTCGATCCTGATAGTCGAGGGAGCGACTGTTCCCTGCCGCAGCTTGATGTGTTCTGTTACGAACTTATCGTAAGTGATATGTTCGATGCCGGTAACAAATCCATGGTTAAGTTCCCACTCTTTCTTTTTGCGAAGCGATTCGGCGGTCCTATTATTGGTACCGGCTGATTCGGAGTGCTGATATCCGCTTTTATCATACCAACGCAAATCGTATCTTATGCCTTTTTTCATTTTTCTTGATGTGATCCAGACTTTGCTCCACATGGCCTACCCTTTCAAAAATGTTGAATAAATATTGAATTTTAGGTAGGACCAAAAAATTGGCCCAACCAGCACTTCCGTAAGTGCATGTTGGACCGTTCTTTATATCAATGGGCCCGGTAGGACTCGAACACCCCCCTCTGAAGGTATCAAAAACGTCGATTTCAAAAGGTAGCGGCGCAGAATCCGACGCACACTGCGCGCCGGAAGCGCCAAAAGACCCTGATCTTGACATAGTCGTAAAGGCATGGCCGGAACTGCCGGAGCATATCAAAGCCGCTATCAAAGCATTGATACAAACGGAGAAAAAGTAAATGAGTGATATTCGCAGACGAATCAAGAAAGCTGAGGATAGGCTGAATCTTAGCAAAGAACCTATCACAATCACAGTAACGATGTATGGCGGGGAATTGCCCCCGGACCAGACAATCGGTGGTGTGAACGTTCACAATGTGGCGTATGAAGTACCAGCAATAAATAAGTCTGAGGGAAATAGATTATGATGTACAGTGGAATGGAAAGACGAATCAAGAAAGTTGAAGATAAGCTGGGGGTAGGCGAAGAACCAGTATTCGTCCGGATCGAGATTCGCAACGGGAGAAGGGGCATAACTCTGCCCGATACCGGAGAATGGTTCGATTATCCCGAAGAAGTTAAAAATTCTCCGAAATGCAGAAACGTCATTGTAAGAGATGAAAACGGCGACATAGTCTTGTGGCGAAGCAGGGTCTCGATTGCAAAGCTCCTTGCCGAAGCTCACAGGAAAATGGTACTGGACGAAACTGAACGAAATCGGACGGTTTTAGGGGAAAGTAGTGTTGGAAAAAGTGAAATTGACAACGAAACAACTTAGGACGATACCCATACTGCTTGCCGCTCCAAATTATGAAAAAGGCTGTAAGGCGGCAAGGATTTCAAAGAGTACGTTCTACAACTGGATGCAGGACGAGGGCTTTGCCGCCGAATTCTGCCGGCAGAGAAACGAGATTGTCGAGGCCGCTTTCGGCTTGATTGCTCAGAATATCGAGAAGGCCGTCTCTACGCTTGTCGGGCTACTGGATACAGGCGACGAGCGGGTAAAACGTCTGGCGGCCAACGATATAATCGGCCATTTCCTAAAGCACAAGGAACTCAAAGACCTTGAAGAACGCATCCAGCGGATTGAAGAACGGCTGGATACACGTAGATAGATACCCATCGAGGACAAATCGTCCATTCTACGGCCACAGAACGCTCCTGAGGGCTACTCTGTGAGATTCTAAGGATTAGTTTAGAGATTATGTTCAGAAGAAAATCGTATTTCGTACAAGTTCTTTGACTCAGTCTGCCAATCACCAGCCTGACCCCACTTTACCAATTCATCATCCAGAAAGTATAACCAATAGTCTCGCTTTTCGGGTCTAAATAATGCGGCGCCCATACCAAATGTAATTACGGTCGCCATACCCTTTCCCACCACTTCCCCCGCAGAATCGTCAGACGGTAAATCTAATCGGTATTCCCATACTTCGATGTTCTGACCATATTTATTGCGAATAGCCCCCCTAACAACTCGCGGATTTCCCAACGTATTTACAACGTGTTCTTTATTGTCTCCGAGCGATATTTTCTGCATACGCTTCGATGAAGATGAAGGACTGCAACCTACCAATAGGATAATGAGCAGTAAGATACAAATCGTTCTCATTTCAGTAATCCTTTCATTGATTTGCTGTACATAAGGAAAGTACCAATTACTACCCGTGCTGTCAATTGTGGTGACTACGTAATTTTAGAAAAAAGCCCCTGCGGTGCGGAGGGAGAGGAAAAAGCGAGATAACCGCAGGAGCTTGAATGTTTATATGTCAGCGAGTAGCAAGTTTCTGGCGTAATTGAAGAACGGCTGGAAACGAGTAGATATCATAGGCCGTATTGGCTAAATTTGCTAAAAAAAAAGCGTCAGAGAAGCGTTAAAAGTGACGCCAGAATGACGCCGAACGCATACTACACGAACACATTAAAAAAAGAAACCCTCAAAAGACCAAGTCTCTTCTCTTGAGGATTCAATTACGAAACTGCTAACGAACGGGCTGAGCGGGCCGCTTTAGTGGTTCTGCTCCAGCCCATTGTTAGGCAATAATATATTTGAAATTGCTTTGACCATTTTTCTCTGACACTATTATTTTCTCGTATAAGATAGCTGCTCCTTTCTTTCATTACTCGCTCTGCATTCCTTGCCAGCAAATTGATACTCTGTTATGGCGCCTTTTGGCGAGATATGGAATCTGATGGTACAGCCTAGAGGTTTGGAGCCTCCAGCGAGCCATTCACCGAATTTATAACCCAAAGCATAGGCAAGACCCTTTTGCCCCGGATTTTCCTGCTTTCGCCAACGGTTTTGCCACCGATACTCTATAATTTCTCCGCCATCCTTTAATTCAGCGCGTACGTCAGGCGGACCCCATGATCTAAACAAGTCATCCCGATCAATTTCAATCCAAGTCGATAATGCAGCATTGAAATTATTTGTGGTAGCACAGCCGGTCAATAACAGGAACAAACATATAAGAATTGTCCGATTCATTTTCCCTTTGCTCATTCTTGCAGCTAAGGATATTCACGCACGGGCCTGCCATATTGGTCGCTATGGACACCTAATCCGTAGGCATCAATTTTAATATCAAGCCTTTCACCTGGCACATATCCCCAGTCAGGACGTACTATTACAGGCTGCCCGTAGCGGTTTTTATGGATACCTAAGCCATAACCGTCTGGTTCTAAAACCTCAAGATCGTCCGTCACTATTTGTCGATAATGTGCATTATTGTTAATCGACTCATCGACCAAATTGAAGGAGGGGCTATAAGACACCTCGAATTGAGGGATAGTTACAGCATTTGTCTTTTGCTGCAAGCTCATTCCACAGCCCGAACAAAACAGTAGGCACAGAAATAACAAAATATTCCACATCTTTCGCATGATTAACATCTCACAAAAAGTTGTCTAAAGTTTTCCACTGTCATTGCGTGTCAAGCAAGGAAACACAAATTACAACGTTGCGGGTTCAAAGCCATCATTTTCGCTAAGTTCGATTATACACTTTGAATTTCTTCCAAGCAAGAAAATCCTTGTTGTTTGGGGCTAAAATACGTAGAATTACGTATATACAAAACAATCGGGAAAGCGGCGTAATTAACCGCTAAGCGGTTTGAGCGGCGGTAAGGTCTTTATTAATCTGTCCACCCTGCCGCTGTTCAAACCGGCCCGGAAAGGACAGATGAACAATGATGGAGCAAGCATTCCTACAAAAAATCGCTAACAAGATAGAAAATCTCTTAGCCCAATATCCCATAGCGCCAGATCGTTTCAAGGAACAACTGAATTTCTTTAACAATGCCTGTAAGAAATATTGGAAGGCTATGGCTAACGAGTTACCGCCACTCCTCGAAAAACCTGATAAGAACGTGGTGGACGCCTATGAATGGGACCCAGAGTGTAATTGGTGGTTTCCTAAAGACGAAATGAATCTTACCCCCGACCCCACCCGATGGGAACTCGATGACAGGACGCCATGCTATTATGGAATTCTCGCCGTGATTTACGATAAAGAAAAAAGCGAGATTGCGCCTTATAGACTCTGTGAAGGTGTCTTGGATGGTGTTCATTTAAAGCGGATAAAGGCACTTTTGAATAATGGGGGATTTAAAAAAGGTCATCTCGAATCAGCGCTTAAGTGGGTAACAGCAGACATTGTCCGCGAACAGGAAAAAGTCGAACAGGAAAAAGACGGACAGGGCAAGAAAACGCTTGAAGGTGAACGTTCAAAGCCAATGAGTAAATCTGAGATGATGACACGCGTGAAAATAGATAGCTATAAGAAATTCAATATTTGGGCTAATACTTACGACATCCAAAAAGTAGGGGAAAACCGACAGCTATTCACTATCCGGTTGGATACAATGGACGCAAAAACCCGCTCCAAGATTGAAGATTAGTACCCAACACAAAAAAACTCACGCCAACTGGTTTCGACTGGTTTCGACTCACACCCAATTTGAAAACATAACACCACTTACAAACGTCTTATGGGTAAATGGACATAAGACTATTAAAACCAAGAGAAGTTGATTTGATGTTACGCTATCCGACAGGCCGGACACTCCGGCTTGCAAAGTCTGGATGCATCCCTTGTATCTATTTGCCAGATGGAGAAGTGCGCTTTGACGAGCGGGACATAAGCAAAATTATAAAACCACGAAAGGAGAACCAAAATGCGAAGTAAAAAAGAAGGGGCCGCTGCACTAACAACGACCCCAAGCACAAATCAATTAAAAGTAAAGTATCAAAAACAACCTGCGACGTCAAGCCGAAATCTCAAGCACGATATGGGAGAGCTTCTCTGGAGCCTTCAATTTCCTGTTGGTGAACTGAGTCAAACCGGCTGGAAGCTCTTTGAGCGGTTACTACGCCGTTATGTTGGCCTTGTAGTGCCACATCAGAGTGTGTCAGAGCAGGCTGGGACGACGATCTCTCCGCAAGGGGTGTCTGGGTAGGGTCATGGCGAAGAAAAGCGAAAAGCCGAAAGAGAATTATCTCAAGATACCGAACAGTATTCTCAATATCTCCGGGCTTAATTTAAGTAAAAAGAACTTGCTGGCACACATATACAGCTTCGGCGTAAAAGGCTGCTGGCAAAGTAACGCCACGCTCGGTACGATGTTTTTTGTCGAGGGACGTACAATATCAACGTGGGTATCAGACTTAAAGAAAGCCGGTGAGATACTATGGGTTCACCCGAAAGGAAGGTATCGTACATTGTGGGCTAAAAGACACCCGGATGTAAAAGCGGCAACTTCACTGCTGTACATGGGCGAAGAAATATCGAAAGAAGCAGTTATAACCGGCCATGCTACTGAGATTCTACTACGAAGAAATCTTCGTGGGGGTATAGAAGAAAACTTCCTACCTACTACGAAGAAAGACTGTATTCAAGTAGGAAGAAATCTTCCACATACTAATAACACAACTAAGAAAGATACTATATCAGAGACTACTGCAACGCCTCTGCCTTTGCCTGCCGGGGGGCAGGCTTCGGCGTTGCTTGCGGATAGAAAAGCCGAAACGATCAGTGGTATCGAACGATGGAAGAAGTCGTTTGGTTTGGATTCGCGGCGGCGGCTGAAGCTGACAGATGCCGAGTTTGAAGCATCCCGTCAGAATAACAGGCGAGCGCTGCTGGCGGGCAAGGCGAACGAAGCAAACAAACAATGAGGTTAAAAGATTATGATCGGATGCGAAAAAATGAATACAACGATGAATACTGAGCCAGAGACGCCTTGTCTGGCGATGAGGCCGCGCGAGGCGGCCAAGGCCTTGGGTATTTCTGAGCGGTTGCTGTGGGAATGGACGGACCGGGGTATTGTGCCGCACATCCGGATGGGTAAACGAATTGTCTATCCGGTCGATTCGCTGCGGGAATGGCTCCAGCGGCAGGCTCAGAAAAATACAGGCGATGATAAAAAAAGTTAAGAATTTTCTGAGATTATACATGACATATTCGTATACAATAAGTATTTTGTATTTATGGCAAAGCGAAAAAAGAAAATGGGACGACCTACAAAGAAGGCAAAAGACAGACGCAGCAAGCCGGTTACGCTAAGAGTAACGCCGAGTAATCATAAGCAGCTCAAGCAGGATGCGAAACAGGCCGGAATGTCGATTTCAGCATATCTTCTGGAGTGTTGGCAGATAACGAAAGGCAAAAAAAGTGCCCCTGCGAGCAAGTTAGCGGATATAAAAGAAATGATGCAGGGGCGTTGAATTGTAGTAAATATTATAGTAGACCTTTTCACTCGTAAGGTCAAGAGAAAAATGAGGTAAAAAATGGCAAGTGTAATAAATGATCCAAAAGGCCGAAAAAGGATTCAATTTGTGGCTGGTGATGGAAGCCGTAAGACGCTTAGATTAGGCAAGGCTACGCAGCGGCAGGCAGAGGCTATCAAGCCGAAGATCGAGCAATTAGTCTTAGCGGCAACGGGAATAACCGGCGTTATCGAAGATGAGACGGCCAAGTGGCTGACGGGCTTAGATGAGGCCATGTATGACAAGCTGGCGGCTGTGGGGCTGGTCGCTCCGCGGACGTCTACTACACTGGGTGCGTTCATCGACGCCTATGTTCGGGAGCGAACAGACGTCAAATCTGGCACACGCACAGTATACCGGCACACCAAGAGGAACCTGATAGACTTCTTAGGCGAGCACAAGCCTCTGCGAGATATTACCGAAGATGATGCCGACCGGTGGCGGCTCTTTTTGCTCGAACAGAATCTAAGCGAAAACACCACACGCCGTAGAAGTGCAATTGCCAAACAGTTCTTTAAGACAGCGCTGAAGCGTAAGCTGGTCAACTTCAATCCGTTTGCAGACCTCAAGGTTGCTGTGAAAGGCAATGTTGAGAAATTCCACTTCGTCACGCCGCAAGAGACTGCGAAAGTGTTCGCAGCCTGCCCGGACATACAATGGCGGCTGATCTTCGCTCTGAGTCGCTATGGGGGCCTGCGTTGCCCGTCTGAGCACTTAGCTTTGACTTGGGCGGATATTGACTGGGAACATTCACGAATGACCGTGCATGCTTCCAAGACCGAGCACTGTGAGGGCGATGGAGTGCGTGTATGTCCGATTTTTCCTGAGCTATTGCCGTATCTGCGGGATGCGTTTGAAGAAGCCGAAGAAGGGGAACAATTTGTAATCACCCGCTATCGACAGGCAAACGTAAATCTACGCACACAGCTACTGCGAATTATCCGAAAGGCCGGGCTGAAGCCTTGGCCGAAACTGTTTCAGAATCTTCGAGCAACACGACAGACGGAACTGTGTCAGAAGTTTCCGGAACACGTAGTCTGCGATTGGATTGGCAATTCTCCATCGGTTGCACGGGAACATTATTTGAGAACAACGGACGAACATTTTCAACAGGCTACCCGACCTGATGAAGTGACATCGGAAGCGGCGCAAAATCCGGCGCAGCAAATGTCGGAACTGTCTCGTAAGGCGTCGCACACAGTTTACGAATCTGCGTTTTGCGACATAAAACAAGGCCCTGCAAGACTTTGCAAGGCCCAAGTGGGCCCGGTAGGATTCGAACCTACGACCAATGGATTATGAGTCCACTGCTCTACCGCTGAGCTACGAGCCCGATGAAAGTTTCTTTCTGCGATTTACAAAATCGCCCATCTGGCACTCTGAAAGAACTTCTCTTCTATTCTACAATTTACAGCATTCCCATCACTTTGTCTAATAAAATCCATAGAAGCCCATAGTTTTCTGCCTTGAAACGCCAATCATGCCGACAAGTCATTCTCATTGAAAGATTAACATCATGTTAAAGTGAGTAGAAGTATTACTTGCTAACGAGCATGGTTTCTGATAGATTCCCAGACAAGTTAACTATCCTGATAGAAGTATAAAATGGCTATGACCAGCAAACATGTAAAATCGACGCAGCGAAAAGCCGGCAAAGGCCCGATCCGATACGACCCTGAGACTTGCACTTATTCCGTGTCCGATCCGGAGCAAAGACGGCTGCAGGGCAAATATCCATACGACGACATCCAGGCTGCAATAATCCAGGCCGGCAAGCACACAATACACTATTCTGCGAATGCCCGTCAGGCAATAAAGGAAAATCCAGGCCGTGCTCTCGAATTCGACCTGGAATGCTGGCTTTTTAGCCCAAAGCCGCAGCAGCAGGCCCGAACACTTGCCGAGCTGGCTCAGCAGATAAGACTCTGCCCCACATTTGTCCGCAAAGCTCTGACCGGCCAGATCGATGAGGAACTGGCCGGCCGCGACCTGGTGAAATTCTATCCGATGTACTACGAACTCGGCGGCACTGGTTTCGAGCCGACAAACAACGCCACCGTCGATCTGGTATGCCTGCTTGAATCGTGCGGCGGGGAAAAACGGCTGCCGAGATTGCAGGAGATTGACGTCAGGATTCTTAAGCACCTGAACTCGGCCGAGTTCGCCAGGAAACTGAGCGATTTGGAAGCGGAACTTAACGTACCGCGTGAAACTGTCGGCAAAAGACTGGAAGTGCTGCGGGCGCTCGGCTTGACCCATCAGCCGCAGGGTCAAAAGGGTGGCGATGCAATCTCCACACCAGGCAAGAATTTTCTCAAAACGCTTTAGGTGGTATATGTTACATAAACTCATATCAGGACATAGCTATGAAAATGAAAATAATCCGAAATATTGTTCGTCCGGTCATTTTGGCATCGCTGGCGACCGGTGTTATATTATTTTGCCTCAATGCCGTTAACGCTTCGATGAAGGCGGAAGTCAAAAACAACGTGAATGTTCTGACGGCCCAACAGATCGTCGACAAGATCAAACAGCACGTAACCTGCCCCTGGCAAGAGCGGACCGTCGATACGTTCAAAGCAGGGGACCCGGACACGCCGGTGACCGCAGTGGCGGTGACATTCATGGCCACGTACGATGTCCTCAAGCGGGCGGCCCGGCAGGGATGCAATTTTGTTATCACGCATGAGCCGACGTTCTATCACGGTCAGGATGACACGAGCCAGCTCGATCCGGACCCGGTCATCGAGGCCAAGCGAAAGTTTATCAAAGACAATAACCTGACCATCTGGCGTTTTCACGATCATATTCACCGGACCGAGCCGGATGGCATTGTTGCCGGGATGGTCGAACTGTTCGGATGGGAAAGCTTTCAAAAACAAAACGAGAACCTACACTTCGAATTGCCGGAGGCGATGTCACTACAGCAATTCGTTAACGGCTTAAAGGGCAAATTCACCCATTCAGTCATCCGGGTCATCGGTGATCCCAAGATGCAGTTCACAAAGTTCGGTTTTGCTGCCGGTGCATCGGGCTCGGTTATGCAGATGAAAATGCTGCAGGGCGAGGACATTGAGGTGCTTATAGCAGGCGAGACTCGAGAGTGGGAAACGGTCGAATATGTCCGAGATGCCAAAGATATGGGCCGGAACAAGGCCCTGATTCTTCTTGGCCACAGCATTTCCGAAGAAGCCGGCATGAAGCACTGCAGCGAATGGCTCAAGTCATTCGTGAACGATGTGCCGATCAAGTTCATTCCGGCCGGCGATCCGTTCTGGACTCCTTAAGCTCGTCTGCGCAATGGCAATGTCCCGGTGCGCCAGTAACAGGTTTTTGGTATTTATAGTCTTCTATTTACTTTAAGGGAAATGAATCAGCCGACTTACAATTCCACCGATTTATTGAGCCAGTGTCGTATAAAATTCGTACAAGTTTCTGTTGTGTAAATGCTCTGATTTTTTCTTTGTCCCACACCTTGTCATCTTTCTTGAAATCTTCAAATTCCTTTTTCAATTCTACTCTTTCGGGAAATCCTTGACCGAGTCCGGCCACTGCGGTTTTTGGTAATATCCGCGAATCCGGGATTATGTGAAGAATCGTAAAAAACCAACTTACAGAATGGAGAGCGACGGTTGCGGTGTGCCAAAATAGTAGGAATAAGTGGTTTTTCGACGTATTTGCGAGACTTCGTTAGTGTTCTTTGCGAGAAATTTCACTGATTCCGCCAAAATATTGTTGACTACGAGATGAAGTTACGTTATTATAAGACTCGAAGTTTGCAGGAGTGTTTCAGGCAAGTGTATATGGGAAATCCCGGTTATTATCGTTTTATAAAAAGCATGAACATCAATCCTGTTTCTGTCGATGATTCATTGCTAAACCAAAACTATTATTAGGAGGAAAAAAAATGTCAGCTAAGAA
>CAZHBL010000113.1:0-11635 GCA_964530105.1 uncultured Pirellulales bacterium
CCCGGTCGATAAATTCTCGCCATACATCGGCATCTCCTTGAGCGAAACCAGCCCAATTTTGTTGTTCCAATTTCTCAGACACTTTTTCGAATTTCCATTTTCTGCATATGTTCCTATTAAGTATTATGCGCGAGCCAGGCAAATTACTCACACTTTTTTGATATTTCTCTCACGCGGGCCCTTTGTGTTGTTAAACAATATTTCATGCCGGGTACGCGTCCGGTTTGGAGCTGCATACAGGCTGGCATGAGTGGTTGAACCGTCCTGCTGGCTTTAAGAGCGGGGAAAATGAGACTATTTGGGAATATATGATATCACGTTACCTGATTTTGCTGTTTGAACGAGCGCAGTTCCCTTTCAATCGGCCATTCGGCAAAGGCAAGAACGAAGAGCATAATTATATTCGCTATGGGCACAAGCATTAAAAGGCCAAGAGCCCAGCTATAGCCGGTCTTTGAAAATATCTTACAGAAGATTAAAATCTTTACGGCGACAATTATCAGCACTAAAGGTATCATGAGTATGAAAAAAATTACGCTGAAAACGGGGGCTATATTGGGATCAAACTGCATCTTTTATCCTTTCAATAAGCAATGGAAATCAAGTTAAAAAATTCACAGCCTGCTGAGCTCGGATATAGCTTGAGCCACCCGGTCGCGTCGGGCCTCGATTGGGGCAGGATCCTTAGTAAAAGTGGCCATATCGCTTGTAATGTCCTGGGGCACTTCGAGCAGGGCATTGTATTGTTGTTGCCGGCCGGCGGAAAGTTTGTCCTTATTGGCTTCGATAAGTTTTCGTAAGACAACTAAGTATTCGTAGTCTTCTATGCCATCGCGCAGCATTTCCCAGCGGATACTGTCAACCGGCCCTTCGAGAACCGGCCCGGATGGATGCGCATCGGCGGCAGCCTCGGGCGGATAAATGAATCGGCCGTCACCATTGCCCCATGGTCTTTTATCGCCACTGGGCGTGCTGTAACCAGAGGTCCAGCCCATAGGGTCATCGTAAGGATTCTGTGGATGCTCGGAGTCCGGATACGCGGCGGAACTGGTCCAGTAGTTTGTCTCCCAGACCAGAATGCCCTCGATATTACGCTGCCAGGTCTGCCAGAGCCAGACTCGCAGCTCGGTGCCGGGATGGTCGATGAACAGCGTGCAATATGGCGCTTTTGGACCCGTGCATACATACCACCAGAACTTTTCGCCGTGCTTGCGACGCTCTTCGGCAGGTTCATGCTTGTACTGATCGGAGATCGCACACCAGATATCAGGCCCACCGATAAGTTCCGGCTCGACCTGCTCGGTCAGCATGCGAGTGATGCCGGGGGCTGCCTCCTTGAGTTTGCGGAAACCGTTCATTACAAACTCGTAGTCCCTTGGCGCAGGCTCGTCGAACCAATAGACAAAAGCCTCATCGAGCCAGCCTTTTTGGCGCAGATGCTCCTGGATTTGGGCACAGTAGGAATTAAAGAGAACCTTATAGTGCGGTGTATCTTCTCCAAAACCGAGTAGCTCCGGCGTGCTGCGTGCGTGAAAAGTGCCGCCGCCCAGGCCGGGAATGCTTAAGCGAAAGGAATTGAAGCTGTAATGGTCGATTCCGCGTGCCATCGCCTCGTCCCAGTCTGAGAAATCCAGCACAGCTTTGAGCTTCTCACGTTCGACAGGTGGAAGTTTCGGCGGCTCGAAATCGCCACCATCCAGGAGTTCGTCACCCGTAGAGGGATTTGTCAAAGAAACATCATCGAACCAGACTAATCCGGTATTCTCACCGGCTTCGGTCCATGTCGCAGCCCGGAGATTCAGACGAACTGATTTGGCGCCTTTCGGGAAGGTCTTGATGAGCCGGTCGAACTGCTGCCAGTGGCCGGAACCTTCAATTCCGATATCGTTATTGCCGCCGTAAATCCATTTGTCGGATGCATCGTAGTGGTTGAGTGTCACTAAAAATGCGTGCTCGGGCAGAGCCGTTCTATACCAGAAACGCAGGCGCAATCCATCTTGCGGAATTTCAATCGGAAACTTATAAGCAACAGTAACATTAAGGTCGTTTTGGTCATCGAAGAGCAAGAGGGATTGTTTGCCGGCATGCTTTTCGTTAGTAACCTCGATTCCTCCTTCCCATTTGCGAGCCGGCGGCTTTATATCGGGCCAGGTGACCTTTATATTGTCCATAGGCGCCGGATTGTAAGGTGAAATGTGGTGGGCACTGAAGCTGGCCCAGTATTTATCGAGCACCTGCCGTCTCTGTCCGGCATCGGACAGCTTCTGGTAGCGAAACACACTTCCCGGCGAGAAACCAAACGCCGTAGTGCAGGTCATCCGGTCGGGAAGAACAAAATCATAAACCTCGACGCGGAGCGCAACTTTGGCGTTGTAGTTTTGTGCTCGCAGGTTAATACTGCCCGTATAGATTCCCGCCGGAGCATCCCGCGGCACCTTAACGCGGATCCAGAACGGCTGATTCTTATTTTGTTCCAGATACGTAGTAACTTTAAATGGCGGAAGCGGGTCCGGCCAGAGACCGGGTATAGAGCTTTTGTCGGTCGGCCGCTCAACGTTGACATACCTGACTTTAAGAATTTCGATGCTCTCTGAGGAGATAACCGCCCCGCCGGGGCCGGACAAGTCTCCGGCTCGGGCCGTAAAACCGGTCAGGGGCATGATTGGCCGGACGACTAACTGCGCAGCTTCCGCTTCGTTGCCGGCAGCCTGTATCATAATGGCCTCGCTCTTTTCAACCGGCAGGGATTTGTCCCTGCTGATTTTCCACCCGGACGAAGCCCACCACAGACCGACCTTGACGGTAGAACCTTCCAGCAATTCACCGAAGGGAGCGTTAAAATAATCGCTGCTTTGAGCCAATCCGATCCGGCTAATCAGCAACAACGATAAGAAAAGGATTTTTTTCAACATGATATATTGCCTTTCAAGCATTTTTTTGATTACAACCTGGCCGAAAGCCTTTGTTGGTCATGTTTGAATTCTCCACTACAACTCCCCCTACGTCAAGAATCTCTTTATATATTTGACTGCCGACCGGATATGTTTTAGAATAGAGATTGCAAAATATCATAATAATCATAAGCTGAATAGCTTGTGAAATACAGAAGTGGATTTCCGTAATGAAGAAAAATCTCGAACAAATTGCCGCCGAGGATGGCCGATACGGTCCCCCGGCAATCAGGTTTGTTTATGAAGGGCTTGGCTATACGGCGAAAAACGTCGCTACCGAGCCCAAACACGTCAGCGGCGAAACACTTTGCGAAGGACTGAAAAAACTGGCTCTCGAGAAATGGGGCAGATTAGCGATGCTCGTATTGAATACATGGGGCATCAAAACGACTCGCGATTTCGGTGAAATCGTCTGGCTGATGATACGAAACGAGTGGATGAGCGCGCAACCGACCGATTCAATAGAAGACTTTAACGATGCTTTTAATTTCAAAACGGCTTTCAAAGACCAATTCGAATTCTAAAACTGCATATTCGGCTCGCTTGCTTAGTTTCCGGCGTTATCCAAAACAGTAACCGTGACATCTCGCTTAGCGAATCTGGTCCGGTCAACCACGCTGAGTGTGAAGATATACGTACCGGGAACAGTCAGCCCCGTAACATTTGTGCTCGGCGAGCTCTGGGCGGAAAACACCGGCCATGAACCGGCAGGTTTGCTCTTGACCGACCACCAGTGGCTTAGCGGGTCGCCGTCTGCGTCGCTGGTGTTCGCCGACAGCCACGTCGTATCGGCAGGAAGTATAACGACGGCCGGCGAAGCGATAGCGTTCGATATCACCGGCGCCGAAGGATTCGACGGATAGACAGGCACGGTCAACTCTCGCACTACGGTGTGCGTTGGATCGCTCACTTCAATCGTAAAGACGTAGTCCCCCGCAACCGTCATGCCCGTCACCTGGCAATTTGTCGCCGTGGGGGAGGCCAGCGACGCGGACACTCCGGCGGGCTGACTGGCCACCGTCCAGCGGTAGGAAAGCGGATCGCCCTCCAGATCGAGGCCGGCACAGCGCAACTGCGTACTGTTAGCCGGCAGCGTGATCCTTACCGGCAGGCGATTGTGGACGTCGAGGACGTAGGGCGGCTGATTGTCCGCGAATACGTTGAACGCGACGTCGCGAGTCACGACGTTCAGGCCGTCACTGATCTCGACGGTAAAGACGTATTCGCCCGCCATGGTCAGTCCCGTCGCGGCGGTCGTCGCGGAATTGGGGCTGCCCAGCGACACATTCGCATCGTCCGGCTGGCTTGTAACGGACCACGTATACGACAACAGATCGCGCTCCGGATCGGTGGCTGAAACCGACAAGGTGGTTGTCGAGGGCACGGTCCGTCCGGGCCCCGATTGATTTAGATAATCCGGCGTGGTCTTGAAGTCAGTCACGGATGGCGGCAGATTCGCTTCTGGATGCGAATAGAGGGTCATCACTGCGTTTGAAGGCACACTGAGCGGCAATGCACCTGTCCCCGTCTGCCCCCTTGGGGACACCACCGTTTGCAAACCAAGCTCCTGGTAAACGCCGCCGCCAATGGATTGGCAAACGCCGTAGGTTCCAACCGGCAGGTTCAGGATTCTCGCAGCGCGGGAGCCGGAACCGTTTATCAGCACTACGGTCATCAAGCCGTCGTGCATGAAGGCCAGTACCCGCAGGTTTGAGTCGACGGAGACAGCCTCAATGCGAACGGCCCCGGGACGCACGTAGTGCATCACCTGTCGAAAATTCCAATACTGGTTGACGCGATTGAACGACGTGTTGTTGGGGTTCCACTCGAAACACTGGCCCAGGCCGTAAATCTCCCAATAGGAGACCCCGCCCAGAATCAGGTCGTCATAGAGGTAATTCATGTTCAGATTCATATACTCGGTCTGGGCGGTGGGCAGGTCCAGCGATGTGCCTAAATCACGTATGTAACTCCTGTATGGATCGTTCGTTCCATAGAGGTGGTAGCTCAGACAGCCGATGTAGGGCCAGACGTCCTCATCACCTGAGACGATCTGGATATAGCTGTTCCAGGCGGCCTGGGCGTTGATAGACTCGGGGAACTCGATTCGGGTCGATAGGCCGGCGGCCTCCAGCATGGGCCCGAGTGTCTTTATCATCTGGGCCACAACCGATGCGTTGAAAGGATTGTTGTTGCCCGCTTCGTTCAGAATGCAGTAGAAGTCGGCCTCGATGCCGAAGGTGTTCTTGAGATTCAGGATGTACGAAAGGGCAAACTCGGCGTATTCGCCGGGGTTGTTGAGCAGCCATACCGGCGCCGCGCCACTGCTGCCCCCGTCGAAAAGGGAAGGGCTGACATAGAGATTGAAGGGATCGCCGTTGGCTTCGACCGCCTGCTTGAAGGGAACGATCATCTCCGCGATTCGTCCGTCGGCGGCAGTGGTATTGAATGCGGACCAGTTGGTGGTCAGCGGGTCCCAGTCGTCGTTGAGCCATTCCCAGGCCCTGGCGTCCGTTCCGTTGCCGCTCGGAAGCTCCAGGCGCAATCGAGTCAGGCCCAGCTCATTTACCGCATCGCGGATAAGGGCCTCGCGCAGCGATTGCTTAACCCAGGGCGGACTCCAGGAAGCCGCGCCCCAGCCCAAGATTGTCTGATGTTGAACGGCCGGATATAGTGTAACATCCACGTCGGCTAATGCAGCTACTGCGCATGAAGCCACTGCCACAAGAATGAAAACAACGAAGTGATATCTGTGAGGGATCTGTGATTTCATTTTTCTGCTCACTCCAAAAGAACTTATAAACCAGCGGATAATCCCAATGAATGAGATTTCGCTGCTTAATATTATAACCTATTTTAGTTCGAGCGTGAATGCCTGATCGCATCGGCTCGAAAGGTGGTCCGGCGTAAATTCCATAAAACCGTAGCTCTTGTACAGAGCGATCGCTTCCTTTAAGACCGAAGCCGTCTCCAGAACCATCCTCTTGAAACCAAGCTGCCTGGCTTTCGACAACGCATCTTCCAGCAGGAACTTGCCCAGCCCTTTGCCTCTGTGTGCTTTATGCAAGTACATCTTACGCAGCTCGCACGTTTGCTCATCAATCGGATAAAGCCCGTAGGCTCCAACAATTGAGCTGTCCTCGGCTTCGAGCACAAAAAACGTCCCGCCCCGGCCGAAATAAGAAGATTCAATGTCCTTAATGTCGGCATCCGTGCAAGCCGGGTCCGGTTTTAAACCATATTCTTTTAGAATCCCGTAAACCAACCGGGTGATGCCCTTACAATCTTTATTGTTTGCAACCCTCAATCTCGGCCATGATTCTTTAACCATATCATTACTTTTTACTAAGTATCTTTTGTTCGAGGTCGGCGTGAAAACGTCCATCAAAGACGCCTTCAACCTCGCCGGTCAGGTATATCTCATCGTTGTCGCAAATTTCCACAAATAAGCTCCCGCCAGGCATTTTCACATTTATTCGGTTATCCACCAACTCTAATCTGTGGGCCGCTCCGGCCGCCGCACAGGAACTGCTGCCGGAAGCTAAGGTATATCCGGCTCCCCTTTCCCAAATCTGTATCTCTATATTTGCCCTGTCTATGACTTTTAAGAGCTGCACGTTGATTCGATTTGGAAACAAATTGTGATTCTCTACTTTTGGCCCTAATTCTTTTGCATTTTGTTCAGTAACTTCTTCCATTGGAATCACGCAATGAGGATTACCAATAGACAGACAGGTCACTTTATATTTGACATCATTGATCTGCAATTCTTCATTCACGACTTCTCTTTCTTTGCCTCTGACCGGTATCTTAGTGCTAAGGAAGGTCATTTTCCCCATATTTATCTTAATCAAATTCGCCTCGTCATTTTCAATATATGCTTCAACAATCCCACCCAATGTATTAATAAAGAAAAACTTTTTATCAACGTACTTATTCTCAAATAAGTATTTTGTGAATATCCTCAATCCGTTGCCGCTTTTCTCAGCCTCGCTGCCGTCGGGATTGAAAATCCTTACACTCAAATTGTCAGTGCTTATGATTGGCCCATATAGAATCCCATCCGCCCCAATCCCAAAATTTCTGTCGCAAATTAATTGAATTATATCCGGCGTCAAATCCACATCGTGAATGTTCGGGTCGATAATGAGATAATCGTTCCCTAATCCGTGGTATTTCCTGAAATGTACTTCCATAATTTTTACCTTGAAGCATCCAATTCGCATGACATATATTTTTGTGTCCAGGGGCAAGTATTGATACAAATTCCACAAATAGTTGAATCTATATCCTGTTGCTTCGACAGATTCTTGGCAGTGTGCCGGCACGAAAAGGCATCATATATCGATTCCCGCGGAGCACCCACACTCCAATTGGAGCCGACTATCGCCCCGGCGGGACAACTGTCCACACATCTGCGACAGTCACCGCAGCGTGATGCAATTACAGGCTCTCCCGTTTCGAATTCGGCATCCGTCAATACAGAGCCAAGCCGAACCGCCGGCCCGAATTCTTCCGTAATAAGCAGCGCCGACTTGCCTATCCATCCAAGCCCGGCTCGCGTGGCAATAGTCTTGTGCTGCACGGGCATACTCAAAGTGCGAGTATCGAAATTTGCTGTTGTTGCTTCAATAGCCTCAGCCCGCCTGCCGGAAGTTGTCAATAAATCAGCTATCCGCCTACACAGCTTCGCCAAAAGCTCGTTAACCTTGCCGTATTCTTTATAATACCGTTGTGTAGGGCCGTTCGATATCTCTCTTACCACCGATGGATCGAGTCTGACCGCAATAGAAACTGCCGCCGGAAACCCCCCGGTCATATCAGCAGGCAAATCTGTTACATCGGCAAAACCGACGAGGTCGGCCCCCTGCCTTTTTAACATGGTCCTTATTTGTTCATTCAGGTTCATTGTTCGAATCACATTTTCATATCACACTAATGGTGGTCTAAATATCTTCAACAAGGATGATTTTCATTGTTTCCGTTAATACTGTGGCCTTGTGCTTGTGTTTCTCACCTGCCGGCAAGAACAGTCCGTCACCCGGGCCGAACATAATCGCTTTTCCGTCGAAGTCTATTTCCATTTGGCCCTCCAGAACATATCCGATATGCCCTTTGGTGCACCAATCGGTTTCAACAAATTCCTTTGTGAACTCTGCTAAACGCAGTTTTCTGCCGTCCTGCTCATGTGCTTTGAACCTAACGCCGACTGTAGGCGTTTCCCACGGCATTGTCTTGAAGTCAATTTTATATTTTTCCATCGCATATTCTCCTGCTACCGAAACGTGCCTTATAACAATTGCCCTTTTGCAACCATAATGACCTTTCCGCCGACCGACACATCGATTTTTTCCTGCTTATTTTCCGCCCTTAGATAAAGCAGTGACGGCCTTGATATCTCATAACCCTGTTCCACCCGGATGTCTATCCTGTCGTCCCCAAAATAACGATGTTTCGCTAAATACCCCGCCAGACAACCATTCCCGCTCCCGGTGGCCGGATCTTCCGGTATGTCGTAGTAGTCGCAGAAAACCCGTACATTCAAGTCGTTTTCCCGATTGTAAGTCTCAGGACAAAAAATCAGGATCATCTTGGCCTGTGTATCTTCAATCAGCTTGAAACATTTATTTCTGTTTATTTTGGCCCGTTTCACCGCATCCAGACTCTTCAGCGGAACGATGATAAAAGGCAGCCCGGTAGAGACTTCCTGAACAATAAATCTATCGTCTATTTCCGATTCATCCAGACCCAAAACTTTCGCAACGGAGCCCGGCTCGATAGTCAGGCCAAAAGTCGGTTCGTTTTGCTTCATCCATAAGATATCTTTTTCTTTTCCGCCGGAACCTGAAGTAACGGGAATCTGCCCGACCTTCAAATTTAGGATTACGGTCTCGGCAGGTTCTTTAATAATTTCACGCTGGATTATAAAGGCGGTTCCAAGAGTCGGATGCCCGGCAAAAGGCACCTCCGCTGCGGGCGTGAAAATACGAACATTATATCCTCCATTTCGTTGTTCGTCTGAAAGGACAAAAGTTGTTTCTGAGTAGTTCATTTCCCTAGTGATCTGTTGCATTTGGTCGTCAGAAAGTGCTCCTGAATCTCGGACAACCGCAAGCTGGTTGCCTTCGTACTTTTGTTCAGCAAAGACATCAACAATATAAAATGTGTGCTTAGTCATTTCTCGGCCTTTCAATGGTATTCATTCTACAGTTCCATTTCATAGCAGATTGTTCTATAGAAATCCTGCGGATGCTTCATTTTCCTTTCCAATTCCATAAATCCACAGGACAGATACATTTTCCGAGCAGGCTCAAAGAATGGATGTTCGGATGTCGAGACAACTGCACGGATAACAGCCCTTGACCTTAGCCTCTTTATGATCTCTAATATTTGCTGCTTTCCATATCCTTTTCTTCGATGTTCCGGCAGAATACAATTGTGGCCGATGATTCCCCGCTCCGGAGCCTGCCGTGGATCGTAGGATGCCATACCGACCATATCCGGCCCGAGAGTCGTTACGAAGGTACAGGCACCAACCGTATCGGTGTTCTCAAATACGTCTCGGTCAAACTGTTTGAGCTGCTCGGTTAATTTCCTGTCCAAGATGTCAGCATAACATGTGGAAAGTAATCTGTAAATAATCCCGGATTCATATTTGCTACTTTGAGTAAAAAAAAGGCTCATTATCGTATTACTGCTTAGCAAACACCTATTTGACGTAAACAGTCTCCATGACTTCGAGAGCGAATCTTGCCGAGACGGTTGCCGGGCCGCCACCCATTTCAATGCCTACTTCGACTGCTTCAAGAACTTCCTGTTCTCTCGCCCCGGCTTTAGCTGCCTGTTCGATATGCCACTGCATGCATGATTCGCAGTCAATGACAACCGAGATACCCACTGCTATCAGTTCCTTGGTCTTCTTCGGTAGAGCCCCATCGCAATAGGCCGCTTTTTCCATCCCAAGAAAGGCCTCGTAAACTTTGGATTTGAGCGACAGCAATTTCTTATGCGCTTTCTCCCGTTGCTCGGATATTTGTTCCCGTCGATCCATACTCGTCTCCTCTTTGCATCATGACTAAACTGGCTATTGAAAATTTGTACAACTTCTTGTGAAATAAACATCTGTATAACAAACGTTCTTGTTATTGTACAAGGGATTTTAACAGGCCCCAAATCAAATGATTCGAATGCTCTTGTGAAAAATGTTTTTTATTGAAGCTTCATTACCATAACAGCTTATATAATTCTTTCAATAAAAAATCAGGTCGACAGTTTAAAAAATAAAATCCCCCGAAAACTGGTCCAGTTTTGCTAACGACTTTAACAAAATAACTTTAGAGCAATCCGGCATGCCTTTGGAAATAATCTATCGAATCCGAACAGCTTGTCAATACTCTTATTCAGAGCCGTCGCCGGCTTCCGGCATTCCGATCAGGTCAGGAATTTTAAGATGACATTTTTATAATGTTCTACACCTTTTTCAAGGTCGGTGACGTCGATATATTCATCGGGCTTGTGGCAAAGCTGCGGTTTACCCGGTCCGAAGATAACAACCGGAGCGCCGAGTGAGGCGAAATAAGGGCCGTCCGTGGTAAAGCCAACGGCCTTTGTTTTATCGGTTCCTACAACGGAGCAAAAATCCTTAACAAAGTCACAATCAGAATCGGTCTCCATCGACTGCATCTGGCGATTTACAGAAACCGCCGCTTCAAATTGCTCATTGTCGTTTCTTAGTTTACCTAAGATTTTTTCCAAATCGTCAATAATAGCCTGATGATCCTGCCCGGGAAGAGTGCGGATATCAATTCCGATACTGCACTTATCCGGCACAACGTTCATCGCTTTGCCGCCGGTGATTGTATTGATGCTCATCGAGCACTTGCCCAGCAGCTTATGCGGCTCGACCTTGATTTCGAAACTCTCCAGCTCATTCAAAATCAGCCTCATCGAGCCTATAGCATTTACGCCCAATTGCGGGGCCGAGCTGTGCGCGGCTTTGCCTTTGGTTGTAACTTCAAGCCACAGCATCCCGCGATGGGCGGTTACAATCTCGAAATCCGTCGGCTCCGGTATAACCACTCCGGCAAGCTCCGGCAGCCAGCTTTTGTCATTAACAAACCGTCTGGCCCCTGCGCTATCAGTCTCTTCGCCTGCAACTGCTGAGAAGATAATATCGCCCTGCAATTTGACGCCGGAATCGACGATCCGCCTGATAGCAGTAACAGCCGCGGCAGTTCCGCCCTTCATATCCACAGAGCCTCTGCCATATATTTTGCCATCGCTTTCAACTGCCGTGAAAGCCGGGTGCTTCCAGGTTGCTTCACCCGGGCCGACAACATCAAGATGACAGGCAAAAAGCAGCCCGGCCCTGCGTCCGGCGGATTTTATGTGTGCGACAATATTTGCTCTGGTTTGGTCCCAGCTATCTATACTGGAGTCTATGCCCGAGCGGCGAAATTCGGCGGAAATCACCTCTGCTGCGGCTAATTCGCCCTTTTCGTCAGTCGTTTCAGCCTGAATGAGTTTTTTCAGCAGTTCTTTCATAGTAATGTAATTATAAGGCAACCAGCCTAAAATAAAAAATAGAAATATTTTTGTTGCAAATTAAATCATAAACGACCAAAATTAGGGGCTTAAAAAGTTTTAAAGCTGTCGCAAAGGAGCTTAAATGGGACCTGTATTAA
>CAZHBL010000114.1:0-11600 GCA_964530105.1 uncultured Pirellulales bacterium
GGACAATCGTGGATCTCGTTGTGGCTTATAATGCAGTCCCTGCCGCCGCCCTGCAAGGCGATGGCGCTGGGATAGGTCAATCCGACGTTGTGGATTGTATTGTCGGTCACGACGGTTTTAGCGCCTCGGCACCTGATGCCACAGGCGCCGGCATTATGAACGTGACATCGTTCGATTAGCAGGTTATCGCCGGAACCTTTGATTCCCTGCCCACCGACGTTGACGATTTCCAGGCCGATAAGGCGGCAGTTCTCAGCAGATGCGACGGAAACCGCCCCATCGAATCTTCCGGCGCCGAAACCGCCGGCCTCGGGTGGCGTTGTCGTCACCGACAGCGTTAGATTGCGAATTGTAATATCCCGCGCGGGATTTTCCCGCGTGCCGCGGATGCGAATAATCGACTCGATAGTCGGAGCTAAAACTTCCGCTGTAGCCATATCCTCGCCGGGCATCGGCCAATAAACCAGCTTTCCGGCGGTACGGTCGAGATACCACTGTCCCGGCCGGGTCATTCCCTCTCTGATATTCCAGATAACGTACTTTTTAACGCCAAAAGCCCCCGGCGGGTGACCCGATGGACTTGCAAACGTCAGGATATGCTTATCAGTATCAATGGCTTTCAGGCCCACGAGCGACTCGTCCCACATGTGATAGATGGTGACTTCGGCATTGTTGACGTCCAGCCAGGGGCCGATATCCTCCGGGCGGTATTTCATCGTGGTCAGCTCTTCGCTGGTAGGCTTGCGTTTCCAGCCCCCGCCGGTAGTACTCATCCAGGGGACATTGAAGCTGCTGAGGTGCTCGAAAAAGCCTTCTTCCGGCAACCGGGCACGCCCACAGAAATGCCTGTTTACGACCAGTGCCCGGAAGTCCCACTTTCTGTCTTTGACGCCGGGCAGTGCGACCGAATAGAACTTTTCGCCGTCCTTTTCCCAGCCGGTGACTTTCCTTCCGCCGTAGAGACAGACATCCACCCCGGGTGCCGATTCTATTGTAAGGCCAGCATCATCGGCACCCAGCATAAGCGGATCGTCAAAGAAATATTGACCGGCTTGCACTATTACCTTATGAGGCTGATTAGTACCTTCCCGTCGCGCTGCTCTACAGGCAGCGGCAAGTGATGCAAACGGACCATCAGTTCGGCCTGCATTAGGCTCAGAAAGACGGCCCGACCACGAATCGTTGCCGTTGACGGCGACAAAAAAAGTTTCGGCTTCGACGTTCGTCGCCGAAGCAGGAACAGATAATAAGCCAACGACGAACAATGCCGTGATGATTAAAAAAATGTGTCGTATTTTCATCAATTCTCCATTTCTGCGGACTTCGGCATCCAGACGGCCATTTCGTTTTTGCCTCGATGTGCCCAGGCATAATACGGAATAGCGACCACGTCAATGTCTTCTACTACTTTTTTCCCATCCTGTTGGGTCTGCCGGATTTGTCCTTGGCCTGTTATTGTCACAATACCACCTAACAGGTTGCCGTGATATTCGCTCTGCAATTTCGCTGCCGGCGGCAAAATCAGATCTGCCACACCTTTCGGATTGTCCGCTCCTTCGAAGCAATAAACAACTGGCCCTCGTTGGACGGCGATTTGTCCAAGGTCATCTTTGACCTTTGGATTAGCATTCAGACGCCGTATCGGCATCGGCAGGTTCAATTCGATTGTATCGCCTTTCTGCCACGTCCGGCGAATCGGCACATAGCCTTTAACTATATTAACGGCAATCGGCTCACCGTTGATCTTGAGCGAAATCTTCTCGGCGCTTGTATCCATGTAGCTGTACAAATAGCTCGGCACTGGTCTGTTTTGCGCCCAGCCCGGAATGCGGATACAAACCGCAAACCAGCCTGTTTGTTCCGGCTCAACCGTAATCTTCACATCACCGTCCCAGGGATAGCGCGTCTGCTGCTGCAGGCCAACGGTATTTCCAGGCAGCTTGATCTCAGCGCTTCCGCCGATGAAAAGATTCACATACACATTATCAGCCTGCTGAGCATAGGCGTAGCCCGGCAGCGATGGCATAAAACGCACGATGTTCGTCGGGCAGCAGGCGCAGCCGAACCACGGGCTTCGCTGATATTTGCCTTCGCTTGCCAGCGGATTCGGGTAGAAAAACTTGTCGCCGCTCATCGAAATACCGGATAGAAATCCGTTATAGATAATCCGTTCAAGAACGTCGATGTACTTTGCGTCGCCGTGCAGCAGAGACATCCGATGGTTCCACATGGCATTGGCGATAGCAGCACAGGTTTCACAATAAGCAGTTGCGTTCGGCAGCTCATAATCTTCGCCGAAGGATTCACCGCCGCCCCTGGCGCCAATACCGCCGGTAATATAAAGCTTCTTCGAAACGACATCCAGCCATATCCGATCGAGTGCTTTGATATAATCGGCATCGCCCGTTAAGGCGGCAACATCCGCCATGCCGGTATACAGATACCCGGCCCTGACGGCGTGACCGACCGCCGCATTCTGCTCGACAACCGGTTTGTGGTCCTGGCAATACGGCCCATAAATCTCGCGGTGTTCGGCCCGGCCGCGCTGGTCGAGGAAGAACTTTGCAAGCGTAAGGTACCGTTTATCGCCGGTTACACCGTACAGCTTAACAAGACCTATCTCGATTTCCTCGTGTCCGGGAACATCATATTTTTTGCCGGGACCGAAAACCGAGTCGACGTAATCTGCCAGCCTAACAGCCATATCGAGAATCTTCCTTTTTCCGGTGGCCTGGTAGTACGCAACGGCGGCCTCGAAAAAGTGGCCCGAACAGTACAGCTCATGCTTATTTTGAACGTCTGTCCAGCGTTTTTCCGGCTGGTGCTTCGGCAGCGAATAAAAGGTGTACAAATAGCCGTCTTCCCATTGTGCCGCAGCGATTTTATCTATGACGCCGTCAACGTATTTCTCGAGTTCCGGATCGGGATGGATTTTAAGTGAATAAGCAGCGCCTTCTATGACCTTGTACAGGTCGGAATCATTGAAGTAGATACCTTCGAATTCTCCTCCCATCAGACCGCCGGCCTTTGCGAAGTTGTCGATTCGTCCGGTTTGCTCGCACTTTTTAAAATCATAAGTTACAGTCACCCTGCGGTTGGTCTCCATCCGGGGCGCCCAGAACTCATCGGCGACCGTAACACCAGTGAACGGAACGGCGATTAGATTGTCCGATTTTTGCTGAGCCTGGCAGTTCGCCAGAGCCGCTAATACGACTATCATTGCGATTAAATAAAAGCCGCATCCAAAAGATCGAATCTTTTTCATTGTTTTGTTCCTTTCCTGTTTTCCCGGCAAAACTTGCCCATTAGCTCCATTGCTTTGTTCATGCTCTCGGGCGAGCCGTCCATCTTGGCGTAAGCATCAACCAGCTCCAACAGCTCCAGGGCCGGCTCGACCGAGCTGTAGTGGTGAGCAACATTTACAATCGCGGCATCAAGACCATATTCCATGGCTTTAGCGACATAAGCTCGGCATACACCAATTTTCCGGCCCGGCAAGTCGCGGACGCTGTTACTGACGCCGAGCGAGCAATGCACACCTTTCATTTTCGGATCGTTTTTGATTTTCTTTATTGTCTCGAAGGCCCGGTATGTATAGCCCGGCACGTTCGGCTCCATTGGCATATCTATCGCCAGCGGAAAAACAGTCGAATCGAAGAAAATCTCGCCGGGCTTGAAACCATACTCGCCAACGGCTTCCTCGAAAATCTGTTTCGCAAGACAATAAAGCTCATCGACCGAGTGCGAACCGCCCGGCCCGGTGGGTGCATCCTCGCTGACCAGCAGGCCGATGAATGCAAAATCGAAATCCTTCTTAAGCGGCAGGATTTCATCCATCGTATAAACTTTAACAGAGTTTATAAGCGGCCGATTGACCGGCCGGCCGGTTTCATACCACTGCCTAAGACCGGCCATCAATACATCGTTATCGCTGCTGTCGATACAAATCGGCACGCCCCGGCCCCACTTGCGAACAAGCCTGACGTATTCGGTCATCATATCGACAGTGACCTGCGGATCGCCTTCGCCGAAGGCGTCGAGATTCACCGCTATATAATCCGCTCCATCGCCGGCCTGCGATTCGATTAAGGCCTTGATATAATTCAACGGTTCGCTGGATTGAGAATAAGCATCGGAGCCGAGTTCCACCAACCGCCGCATAACAGCCCCGGTTTTGGGAATAGAAGCGTGGACTGACTCACCAATACTAATCAACGGATTTCTCATAGAAGCCAAAGTATCAAATTTCTTATCTGGCTGCTATCTATTTATGACCTGTATGTGCAAATATTTGCAGTCTGGCGGCTGTTTAGCATATTTCTTTGGTTTGGCCAAGTCAACAAGTCCGGCCCTATAAGAAATCCGGATTGTGGATAACCTGTTGATAACTTAAATCCCGCCGTCCGAACCTCCTTCGAACGATTAGGACAATGCCGGAAAATGGATATAACCTTCTACGCCCCTGCTGTTCCAACCTGAACCGAAAAGCTGTTGTTTTTATCGTAACTTATTTTTAATAAAGACTTTATATTTGTACGCAAAGTTGCTCTTAAAAATCGTCTTTATTTAACCGGCTGTCAGCAAATAGTATGCCCGAATTTCCCGATATTCGGAAAGGATTTGAGAAAAATCCTACCGGTGGTGGATAATTAGTAGAAAAACTCTCAGAATCTCCGAGCAAAACCCCGCCTGTAAAATGGCTGTTTGCCCCTGAAAGCATCAAATTTCCGCCTCAACGGTCAATTCGACCAGCTATAAAGTCATTGAAAACACCAAGAGCGCAACAGAGAATCAATAATACCGCTTAACAGATCGCCATTCGACACTGTCCCTGGTTTCTATCAATATTTCTTCAGAGCAGTACAGCGCGCCTTACGTGGCTTAATAATTGTCACCAAACTCTGATCCCCACACTTCTTTTCTACAAGAATATAATACTTCCTTCGCATTCTCATCGTCAGGATCTATGGCAAGTAACTTGATTGCGTACTGTATAGCAGCATCGTACTTTTCCAGCCAGTAATAGCAATAAGCAATCGACTCATATAACCGAGGTTTATAATTATAACCAAGTTTATCGGCCTTCAATGTTGATTTTAATAGCTTTGCTTGCATATTGAGTAGCTTTATCAAAGCTCTGCAAATGTAAGTAACAACTTGCGATGTTACCATACAAATTTCCTCTATCATCATAGCCCCTTCTTCCTGCATTTAAATATACATCAAGTGCCTCTTGCAAGAATCCCAGAAATTGGTATAGCCGCCCAATGTAATACATTTCTGCTGGAGAAGGTTCCAACTGCATCGCTTTAGAAAGCATTCTATAAACCTCGGAAGAATTCTTCCGTCTGAAGGCCTCCTGTGCAAGGAGTATAACTGCAAGACAAGTGTCACGATATTTTTCCACAAAACCAATCAATGCATCGGACGTGTTCCCTTCTTCCGTACACGACAGTAATACACCTTTGGCATAATCATCATCAAACTTCAGATCAATAGCCCTCGATGAATAATCGATAGCTGCATCGTAATCACCCATCGAACGATAACAAGCCCCGATTAAAGAATATAAGAATCCTTTCGGTTCATAACCACCTTTATCTGCTTCGAGTAATATATTCAACGCGTCTTGGAATTGTTCCAACTCACAGTACAAACGTCCGATGTCCAAATAATCGCGGATCGTGGGCGAAAGGTTCTCAGCACGTTTCAGCATGTCCAACGCTTTGTCTCGATTACCAGATTTAATCGCTTCTATGCCCAAATATACATGCGCCATACAATGGTCAGGATCCTGTTCAAGAATGAGCTGCCAAATCCTCAGGGCATCCTGATCATTATCATGGGACAGTATCCTGCCCAGAGACTTGAGGTTGGAAATGCTAGGTTTTAATACAACACTCTCCTCAAGATATTGTATCCCTCTATCACGATCACCAGTTCTCCATAGGACGTATCCGAGGGTATTGTAGTAGAACGCCATGTCTGAACAGCCCAACTCGTGAGCCTTGTCCAAAAGCTGTCGGGCTTTTTGCACATCGTTGTTTACTATGAGTTCGAGATCTGTGCACCAAACATACATGTTGCCAACTTTGGACAACCTTGGTCGGCTTTGAATTATATCGTGCAGAACGGCGTACGCTTCTCGATAGGCGCCTTTCTCATACAAATCAAAGTAATCATCGAAATCGGCCATTTGAAAAACCTTGTGTACTATATAGACAGCAATGAACTACAGTTTTGATCACATCTCCTTGACACAATCCATCTGCTGCCCAAACAACTCGCATCTTTATTCCCTTGTTTTGTCGCTCAATCAGAGTTGCTGTTCCGTATTATACTCATTTTCCCAGCCCATAGCAAACATGTTCGGCAACAAATAGCCTCATAAAAAATATGGAACGACCGGCCCTGTGGAATCCAGAATTTGAAATGTGTGACCGAAAATCCGCGCTTATCAGCGTTAATCAGCGGTTAATTGCCTATTGGTATTCGATAGTAACCAGAGTACGCGGCGATATTTTTGCGAATGTCAGCTTTCCCCCGTTAAGGGAAAAATCAACATTCCCGTCTTTCGGCAGGACCAATGTTTTGCGTGCCGTGACTGGTTTGGAGAATTCGATGCTTACATCGATGGACTCATCATTGAAATTTTCGACAATCAGGCAATTATCGCCGATCAAATACAGAGCGACCTTGTTCGGAGCATCGAATTTCATGCCGAACGGCGCCAGCATTTTGTCCCTGATGGGTTTGAGCTGCTGCCGCGTCAGCTCAAGCAGGCTGCGCGGACTTCCACCGATCTTTAAGACAGTCAGGCTCTCGCTCTCAAGATTGACGCCGTCGAGCCGTTTGGCCAATCCGTCCGTTATCAGCACGGGTTTGCCGGCGGCCAGCATTTTTTTGAGTTTGTCGGTGAAGTCCGGCTCCTTGAGAGCGTGGACGGCGAAAAACGCCGCTTCGGCATTGGCGCTAATCTTCGCCGTGGGCACAAGCGGCAATCCGAGCATCCCGACGAAATCGAATACGTACTGCTCATCGAAAGCATCGCTGTTAGGCGGTTTCGGTGCGGCAATACCTTTGATTGGCTTGCACCGCACGAGGCCAGCGAGCTTGAATAAGCCAGGGATCTCGACGCGCAGCTTCTCAACGTTTGCCGGGCCGGTATCCCTCAGGAGCGAGCCGTAGCAAAACAGAAGCATCTCTTTGGCATCGGCCAGAACGGTCTGCCGGGCCTGCTCGACGTAGGTGTCCTCTGTGGTGCCGTACGGGTCGAACCAGCCGCCGCCTGTTTTGTCGCCGCCGATTTCACCGAGCCAGCGCATTATGTAGTAGGCTTCGTACTGGACTTTTCTGCCCCAGCGCTGATTATCGAAATCGCGTGTCTCAGTGCCGACCCAGATTCTGTCGTAGTCGGCTGATTCACGCAAAACTTCATAGCCGCGATTGTGAAAATCTTCGTACCACTGGGGATACTTGATGATTATCCTGGTGTTCGGATTGACTTTTTTTGCCGCGCCCAAAATCCTGTCCCGGCTGACCTTTACCATCAGATCGCAGCGGTAATCGGCCCAGGACCTGCTGCTGCGAGCCTGCTGACATTCATCACATTTGCAATCGGTGAAAAGAAAGTCGTCGATCATAATCTCATCGAACATTGACGCTGTGTACTCGAATATCTTCTGAAGCTGGTCTTGGGTTTCTTTATTGGTGTAACAGGATATCCCATCCCAACCTTTCGAACTCTTGCCTATTCTGGTGGTAGTCACGCAGCCGGAAACCTCGAAGCCTTCCGCCTGGAATTTCGCTTTGGCATTTTCAAGTACTTTTCGCTCGGCGGTGTAGTTATCTCTGTAAGTTTCGATGAAGACGTGCGTGACACCGGTTTTTTTGCACCAGTCAATCGCATCGTTTATGCCTTTTTCGCCGGACAAATGATTCCTCACATTCTGAGCCGTGAACAGCGTCGAAATCTTCAAAAGTCCCCTGTTTTCCTTGGCCAAATCCCAGAGCGGCTGAGCTTCGGTTTGCAGGGCGGTCGATGCAATAAAAAGAGCCGCCGCAAGAATGTATCTCGAATGTTTGAATCTCATCATTTTTTGTCTCCTGTAATTTTTGTACGCATCAGTTCGACCTTTTTTACGGCCAGCTCCAATTCGCCGCCGAGGACCGCGATTCGAAAATCCGCATCGTTGCAGCGATTCATAAAGCGGCACTGCGTCAGCGTGAACTCGGCAGTTTTCCAGGTTCCCGTGTCCCCGACGGCAACGTTCCCGACTTTTCTAAACGCGCCTTCGAGCAGACCCTTGGCCGAATCGGTATTGTCATATTCTATACAGAAAGCCGAACAACCAGCATCGCGGTAGGTGACAGTAACGACGGCAGTCTGGTCGAACAGGCCGTAGGCAAAGGCTCCGTCCACGTCAAAGTAAAGATAACGATTGTTATCCGAATGGGGATTCGCCGCCGAGACGACCGACTCGCTATCGGGGGTCGTGACTTTTTTCCAGACGCCGTCGCCGCCGCTCGGGCGAATATTCAGGCCCGCCGCCCGTCCCGGCGTCCATTTGACGCCGTCCGCATCGGCATAGCCCGAGGCAATCTTAAGAACTGTCTTGGCGCGCCACATATCCGCGAAAAGCCGTGTAAGCACGATATAGCTTCGGCCGTACTCACGCGAGTGGGCGACGTCGGTGCCCTCGTGCCATTCGTTCCAGGTTTCCACGTGCACAATCCACGGGCGATTATCGGCACGCAGCGCCAGCAGTTGCAGCCAGCGGTCGATATACGTCCGCCCATCGTTACGCTCGACGATCAACGGCTGCCTTCCGGGCACAGCGCTGTGGTCGTATCCGGGGCCGAGAGATGCAGTCTGCCTGAAAATCAGCGGCCCGCCGACCGCGCCGCCCCAGGAATATATCGCATCGGCCTGACCTTTCCAGCCGGACGATTTGACGAGGAACGGCTCGACGCCGAAGTCGGCCTTAAATCTTTGCTTGACGTAGTCGAACTGTGCCGGGTCCTGCGCTTTGGCAAAGGCCGAGGCGTAGAAGAAGATAATCGGCTCACTGTCGATGCGCGCCCACTTGGCCGGTGGGATGAGACTGAAAAAGTCACGAATCGCCGTGTAGAACCATTGCTTGCCGAAGTCCGTCGTCAGATCGACATGATAGTTCGAGCCGTCTTTGTTAAAACCGTTCCACTGGAGAATCGAAGTATCGTAGAAAAGACCGATGGCCGGCGGCTTATGACCTTCGGCCTGTAGCCGGTTATGGGCCTCGACCAAAGGCGGCAGGCCGGCAAAGCTCCATCCATCGTACTTTCCCGGCACTCCCCAAAACACGGGCATTAGAAAATCGATGCCGGCGTCCATCATATCAACAAGCTGCTGCTTATGCCAAGCAGGCCGCTTATAGCTGATCGTCTTCATATCGGCCGGATGATCGGTCAGAGCATCCGTCCCGTCACCGTCGATGATATGACTTTTGGTGTCGATATCGTACCAGTAGAAATAGGTCGTTCCGACAATCGGCTGGTTTTGTGTGAACGAATCGGCGTGCTTATGATCGGCCTGTCGCAACGGAAAAAACTCACCGGGCGGTTTCTCCGGCAGCACATCATCCGCCACCGCTATCGCGCAGCACAGAGACAAGATTATCATCACTCGAAAATTGACCATACTTGTTGCCAAAACTAATCCTTTCCAAAAGCCTCTATTTTCTCTTTGAAAGCCCGGCAGACCTCCGCCGGGTCGCTCGCATGTGTTACGGCAGAGCAGACCGCGATGCTCTCGGCGCCGGCGTCCAGCACGCGCTCGACATTATCCGGTGTTATCCCGCCTATAGCGGTATGACCGATACCCGTTCCGGCAAGCACCTGCGTCGCGCCGGTGACATACTCCAGGCCGACGGCGTTGGCTCCGGGTTTTGTCGCCGTGGCAAAGACAGGCCCCAGGCCGACATAGGTGGGGCCTTCGGCACAGGCGGCATTAAGCTGCTCGAGTGAATGGGTGCTCTTGCCGATAATTAACGGGGCCAATTGCAGCTTGCGAGCCTGCTCAATCGGCAGGTCATTCTGGCCGAGATGCACTCCGTCGGCCCCCGCGGCTACGGCAATATCAGTCCGGTCGTTAATGATGCTCACTATGCCGGCTTTTTTGCATATCTTAACGAACTCGATGGCAATAGCAAAAAACCTGTCGTCCTCGATGTCTTTGGCCCGAAGCTGGATACAATCGGCCCCGCCGGCGGCACATTTGTGCGTCAGCGAAATGACTTCCGCCGGCAGGTTGCTCGTAATGACAATATACAACCTGACGCTCTTGAATTTTGCAGAAGTATCGCTGAAAAGAACGATGTCCTTCTCGAGGGTATAAGCATCGTACCGCAGCTTTTCGATTGTCGCGGCGACAAGCTCATTATCGATCCGGATGACCTCGGCAAGGGCTCGCAGGGCTTCGGTCAGACGCTTGCAGCCGGCGGTAAAGCAATCACTGAGACTGCCACGAGTGAGCTGCTTTTCTACCGTTTTTCCGACACCGACGTCCCCGAGCGTGTCCCTGCTCGATATGAGCCGTCCAGCGTCAAGCCTGCCGAT
Source organism: uncultured Pirellulales bacterium (assembly GCA_964530105.1). Lineage (GTDB taxonomy): Bacteria > Planctomycetota > Phycisphaerae > Sedimentisphaerales > Anaerobacaceae > JAFGPJ01. The sequence goes on from CAZHBL010000114.1 coordinate 10,597, forward strand.
AGATGCCGAGAGTTCGTGCCGAAGCTTCTTGGCTCTCTCGGTCAATGGGCTCGAATTCAAAACGAACCTGCAGAACTCTTCTATTACGCGAGACGCCTCGCGAGCACGATTGAAATTGGCGTCGATAATTCTATTAGCCGCACGTTCCATAATGAGGCTGATTATATGGGCGAAGTGCGGCTTTGGACAGCTAAAATCGCGCAAAAGAATCCCGGCAGCATTGTCGACAAAGCTTAAGCGACAGCGTATGTGAGCGAAGAAAAAAGGCTGAAGTCGATCAAACTTCAGCCTTTGTGAGACAGCTTATCATTTAGAATATGAACTGCAAACTTATAAAAAATCTACTGTCTCACCAAAACCAAGACATATTTAGAAGAAAAGGACTCTATAAGTTCAATTTCCATTATATGCCATTGTTCTGTTTTTGCAAGAATTTTCTTGAAAATTCCTTAACTTTTTTCGCCCTTTTCGCCGGCCGCGAGGGCGACACAATAGACGTAAATAAGCGGTTCTGTGCCGGTATTGCTGACGTCATGGGCTGTTTGCGGGGCGATATAGGCGACTTTGCCCTGCCCGACCTGGTGGCGGTCATTTTCGCCTATCAGCAGCTCGCCGCTGCCGGCAAGGAAAACCAGCAGTTCCTCGCGGTCTTTCGTGCTATGCTGACCGCAGGACTTGCCGGGCGCCAAATAAACCTTGCCCGAGCGCATTCCACAGGTCTGCGGCTCGCCGGCCAGGAGCCGCTGGTTTTCGGGGTTCTCGTTTAAATCGATTATCAGAACCTTTTGTGGCGATGCCATAAAATCTCCTAAAAATAGTCATCTCTTTGTCGAATGAGCCTTTTTAAAGAATTTTCTTTTTTCTGTCAATTACTTCCTTGACGCAGTAGCACGAATTTAATATTTTTATGCGCAATGACTATGATTCGAGTTCCACACAAACGGATCTTAATAATTTATAATTCTATTTGGAGGTGTAAATCATGAGGAGGTTTATTGTTTTAG
>CAZHBL010000115.1:0-11578 GCA_964530105.1 uncultured Pirellulales bacterium
TCTCGCTGCTGATTGCCTTTCCGGTTCTTTTAATCAAAGCGGGCGGCTTTGCCGGCATGCGGGCCGCATATGAGGCCATGGGAGGCAGAACGTCGCATATGCAGTTCTGGGGTGTCTATTCCCCGGTCCAGATCATCAATTATCTTTTGCCCACGTTTCTTCTTGTTATGGGAGATGCTAATCAGTATCAGCGTATTTTTGCAAGCCGCAACGCTCAGGGAGCCAGACGGGCGGTTATTGTCCTGATTTTCGTGGCCCTTATGATCGAACTGTTAATCATCGGTTCGGCATGGATTGCCGGCAGTATGACACCGGATCCGGCAGACGGCAGATACATCCTGATCTATGCGGCACGTCATCATATGCCTTTTGCCCTTGGACTTCTGTTTATGATAACTGTTGTCGGCGTTATTGTCTCGACTGCGGATTCGTTTCTTCTTGTGCCTGCCACTACTTTTATAAACGACGTCTATTCGGCCTATATTAATCCTGAGGCCAGTCAGAAAAGGGTGGTGTTCATCAGCAGAATCCTTGTACTCGGCTTCGGCGTAATCGCGTATTTGGTTACTCATGCCTTTGCCGAAACCACCGGTTTTTTCAAGAAAGCGCTCTACGCATATACAATCTATGGCTCTGCTGTCACTCCTGTACTGGTGGCTGCCCTGTTCTGGAAAAAGGCAACAAAAACCGGAGCTATTTGCTCAATCGCTACTGGTACTGTAGTGACTCTACTGTGGTCCGAAGTCGATTTTGTTCGAAACAGCCTGCCGCCAGATATGGCGGAACTCGACGCAGTGCTTCCCGCTATAACGCTGTCGGTCATCTGCCTTATAGTAGTAAGTCTCTTTACTCAAAAGCAAAAGTCAATTGGAGGTGATTGATATGTTCTCCGCCGATGTATATATCGAAAGAAGAAAACGCCTGCGAACCGACGTCCGGGCCGGCGTGATTCTTTTTCTGGGCAACGAAGAAAGCCCGATGAATTATGCTGACAATCAGTATCCGTTCCGGCAGGATAGTTCCTTTCTATATTTCTTTGGTCTCGATTGCCCCGGGCCGGCTGCCGTCATCGACATCGATCAGGGCACTGAGTGCATGTTTGGCGATGACTTGACTGTCGACGATATAATCTGGACCGGGCCGCAGCCGACATTAAAAGAAAAATGTCGTAAGACCGGCATTTCCGAAACTGCCGGACTTGATAAGCTGCCCGATGTGTTAAAAAAGGCCGTTAAGCAGGGCCGAAAAATCCACTTTCTTCCACAGTATCGACCGGAGAATGTTCTGAAAATACAACATTTGCTGGGGATACCACCGTCAGCCGTGCCGGCACACGTTTCAGAGCCGTTGATAAAAGCGGTCGTCGCCCAGCGGTCAATAAAGAGCGAGCAGGAGATCGAACAGATTGAATCTGCGCTGGAGATTTCCTACGAGATGCAAACGCTTGCGATGAGAATGTCGAAGCCCGGCGTATATGAAAGACAGGTCGCATCTGCAATGGAGGAAGTCGTTTTATCCCGCGGCTCGGCACTTTCCTTTCCGACCATTTTCTCAATCCATGGCGAGACGCTTCATAATCATAATTACGATAACCAAATGCAGGCCGGCGATATGGCCGTCAACGATTCCGGCGCCGAATCTCCTCTTCATTATGCAAGTGACATTACCAGGACCATACCTGTAGGCGGAAATTTCTCCAAGAGACAAAAGGAAATCTACGCTATCGTTCTGAGCGCACAGGAAAAAGCGATTGAAGCGGTAAAGCCCGGCGTTGAATTCAGAGGTATCCACCTTCTCGCCTGCGGGGCACTGACATCCGGCTTGAAGGACCTCGGGTTGATGAAAGGCGATATCGAACAGGCCGTTCGTGCCGGAGCGCATACATTGTTCTTCCAATGCGGATTGGGACATATGCTCGGGCTGGATGTCCATGACATGGAAGGGCTGGGAGAAGAATTTGTCGGTTATACTGATACGATCAAACGCAATCACGAGTTTGGCTTCAAGTCGTTGAGGCTGGCAAAGGCTCTTGAACCGGGTTTTGTTATAACAGTAGAGCCTGGAATTTATTTCATCCCTGAACTGATTGATCAATGGAAGACAAGTCAGAAAAATTCACAATATATAAATTATGATTTGGTCGAGGAGTACCGTGATTTTGGCGGCATCAGGATAGAAGATGACGTTCTTGTAACGAAGGACGGCCATCGTGTTCTGGGCAGGAAAATACCGAAAACAATCTCCGAGGTCGAAGATAGATCATCTTGCTGATTTTACGAACTGCCCTGTTGGGACATCGGATTCAATAATGATACGGAATCCGACGTTGTAAACTTTTCGCCATGCCGGGTAGTTCAGGCGGAAGGCGGACCGGCAGCGTTTTGGCCGGTCGTACCATGAGCCGCCCCGAACCACTCTGTCGCCGGTGGCTTTGATATCATTTCTGCCGTCGCTGGCTTTATACGGATATGGCAGGTATCTCGATCGCGTCCATTCCCAGACGTTGCCGTGCATGTCGTGCAGGCCCCACGCATTCGGCCGGTAGCTTCCGACATCCGCCGTGACAAGTTTTCCATCGTCGAATCGGGCGTCCCTCGGCACCAGGTCCGGCGGGTACTGGTCTCTGACGTCGTATGCGAGCTCCCTAATCGTGACATCAGCCATATTCCCGAACTTCGAGAAATCCGTATCCAGATCGCCGTAAGACAAGGGTGTATCCGAGCCCGCCCGGCAGGCCCATTCCCATTGAGCCTCGGTCGGCAGCGAGACGTCCTGGCTGATTCTAAGGGACAGCCAGCGGCAGAATGCCATCGCTTCGTCCCACGAGATACGGCAAACCGGCTGGTTGGGCTCGTTTAGCGGCCAACCGAGATCCCACTCGTTGAACATCCAGCTCCCCTTGTGCTCATACTTGCTGTCGTGCGAGGGATCGAACTTAGCATAAAGAGCGTTGGTGACCTCGAACCGGCTCATCCAGAAGGGCTTGTCAATCTGTACACTCGCCTGCGGCTGCTCGTCTTGACCGCCGTCGGCGTTGCCCATGACGAACCGGCCGGCCGTGACCAGAACCATATCGAGCTTTATATTATTGCCGAGGTCGATGACTTTATGAGGCGTGCCGGAGCGAGATTGTAGGCGCTTTGCTTCGATTGTGCCCAATGGCCAGTCAGTCAGACTCAGAGCCTGGACGTTCTGTTTTTGTACAGGCTTCGGGGTAACCGGAATGATTGTCTCTGATGCCATGGCCGGGTAGACTTCCGGATCTTCGAGCGGGCCGCCGTAAAGCCGGCGAAGTTCGAGACGCCTCCTGTGGTCGTTTTGTGTTTTCTCCCTGCCGACGACCTCCGCCCATGTTCCGTGGCATGGGGCGTTCAAATCTATCCAGGTCATTATTCGCTGCCATGCCTCGGTGTCGAGTTTGACGCCGTGATGGCCTTTGGTGAGCATCTGGACAAGCTCAGTCGTATCGGCGGAGAATTCGCCGGGAGCAAGTATGCGTAAATCGCTTTCAAGACCGCCGACGCGGACAAAACTTCGCAGCGTAATATAAGATGGTTCGAATACGCCGCCGTACGCCTTGACAAGTCGCTCCTGCGAAACTCCGGAGATAATGTCGGCTTTGGGGACTCCGTTTTTGTACGCGTAGAATCTGTCCTGGTCGGCGCGCAGGTCGGGAATTTCCAGGCTGTCGTTTCGTTTGCCGCCGTCGTGGCACGAGATACAGTACTTGTCCAGGACGGGCTGGACTTCGCGTTTGAAGCTGAAACCTCTGGCCGGGCCGTGCCAAGGTTCGATTTCGACGGGTTGTTTGCCGGCCGCAATCGTCCGCTGGTTCGGAGGGCCGGTGCTCTGTGTCTCGTGGCAGCCGACACAGGAGACGATTTCGCCGGGCATGGCGGTCATCCAGCTTCGCATCAATTGCAGGGCCTTGCCGTCGGCGTCGAGCGGCTGGATGGCGATGGGTGTATTTGCCGGGACTCGGAACACTGCCGAGCCGTCGGCTTCCACCGGGACAGTTCCGAGAATTCGCTTTGGCTCCCAGGGACCGTCGGTGCCGACACGGTGATTGATGCCGGCGACTTTGTGATAAGCGAAGTGGTAGGTGAACAGGCGGAGCTTCTTGACGGCTCCTCGCGGGACATTTTTAAGTCCGCGGCCTTTATAAACATCTTCAAGAAAGATCAGCGAATCGTCTCTGGCCAAATCGACGCGATCGACAATGACGGGAGGGCGTTTTGTTGTGCGGATAGGAACCGGTTCGAGCAGGGCGTAGCCCCCGATTTCCTTGAGCAATAAGATATTATCGAAGGTGTCCACAAGATAAATGCCCCACAGGTCGTGCGGCCTGGGTTTGCAGGCGGCGATGAAATATTTCTCGCTCAATGGCCAGGGATGAAGGAATTTCGGCCAGCAATCCATCGCCAGCTTGTCCTGAATCAGGGGCTGGACTTTGCTGCCGGAATTACCGATTCGCTGGATGATCCCTTCGGCAGACTTACGGCCCAGAGCCGGATCGAGAACAACCATCTCGCCGACACGTCCGACGTGATGGCCGGTGACTATACCGACGACCTTGGTCGGATTATTGGGAATCGGACGGGCATAGAAAATCGCGTTGGGCCAGTAGCCGCCGCTGCCGTAAAATTCCCTCTGGCTCGTGCCGTCCGGATTCATCGTGAATAAAAATCGCGCCCAGACGTGCGGGATGTCGGTGTATTCCCATCGCAGGTAAAGAACGCGCCCGTCGTTCATCACCGTGGGACAGAAGTTGTGGTCCTGCTCGAAACAGAGCTGGCGAACGTTGCCGCCGTCTGCGTCCATAATATAACTCATGCCGACGTTGACCCCTGCATTGCAGGGCACGCCCTGGAACGGTGCCGTCGAGATAAAAACAATCCTTCCGTCCGGCAGATAACATGAGTCGAAGTTATGTACATCCGGCTGATCATCCGGCGAAATCTGCTTTATATTCGTGCCGTCGGTCCGGATTTCGAAGACCTGCCAGAGCTTGCGCCCGTCGGGCATGGAAAACATCAATTTGTCGGCGTCAAAATTCAGGTCCATCTCGCTGATGAGTCTGCCGTCAGGAGGGCTGTAAAGCGTCGTCAGTTTTCCTTCCGGCCCGACCGGCGAGAGAATACTGATTTCATTGTCCCAGCCGTCCGTGTCGGTCATGGTTTGAAGCTGCCAGGAACTTTGCTGGGGCATACCCACGAACTTGCCGATTCCCCTGTCCGGCTCTTCGGCCCGGCGGGGATCGCCAATCGGCTTGCGCTTAATCAGCAACAATCTATCGAAATTCAGCAATGGATTGGAAAGCAGGGCCTGACGCTGAAAGGCGACGATATCTTCGGCGGCTCTTAAAGCATTACTGTCTTTGTTTTTCAGAGCGACTTTAATTTCCGGCAAACGTTTTTCGTAGTTATCCAGGGCATCAAGGCAATCCTGCCCCCTGGGATAATCGGCTCCGAACGTTTTCATCAAATCCGAAATGGCCCGTCGCATAGCGACCGGATTGACCATCTCCAGGTCCGCCAGGGCTTTATTAAACGGATCATGTGTTTTCTCAGCGGCCCGAGAACCGAAGGATAGTCCGGCGAAGAATAGAGGAATTAGCAATATCCAAATTAAAAGAACGAGAAATGATTTTTCAATTTCAAATTTTATTTTCAATTGTTTTATCGCCATACTCATATCATATCAGAATCTTCTACCCGAAGCTAATAGAATTTAGAATGTCAGATCTTTCTGGATGGTTTAATCAAATGGAAGCTGTACGGACTTACCGTATCGCAGCAAGAGACATGGGCCCGGCAGCAAAACTTCGATGCCGTGGTGCTCGGTGTCACTGAGTAACGTCAACGTATTTGCACCGGCTTTGAGGTGTTTGATATCCACTTCAACGTTTGTAAATACAAGGTCGTGGATTGCCCTGCCGGATGTTATCGAATACGGATGACCGTTAATCTTGAATGGTTCTTTAACTGTACCCTCGCCGCCGTCCCAGACTCTAACCATCAGTCTGGCGGATTTCGCATTGGCGGGATCTCTGGGCAGGTTTATTGTCACCGTTGCCGGCTTCGAAGCACGTGACCAAAAAGGTTTCGGCAGTTCGGTACATTTGTACAGTTCGACGGTGTTTCTGTACGCGGGAAATACAAGGCCGTCCAGCACTTCCGTGAAGTAGTGGAAGCCCCCTTTAAGATGCACCAGCGCCTTTAGCGCCATTGGTCCGGACTGGCTGGGAATCATGCTGGTATCCCAGGTTAATGCGAATGGCGGAGATGCGACTTGCCCGATATGATTGACGTACTTTCTGTCGCGGGTATAGCCGTGCCAGTCGTTATCGAGTTTGTTTCCGTTATCGTCGAAACCTTTATAGCGCCCGAAATACTCGACCGAGGTTATCGATTTCTCGTAGTGTTCGGAATAAGATAAACTTATATTTACGCGGTCAGGAAGTGTTGAGGTCTGGGACTGCAATTTCACACGGGCCTTGAAATCCTGTAGATCGTTTTTCTTCAGGTCCGGATGATCGGCCTTGAGATAACATCGCACGGCGGCCTCGTCGATGATAAAATGTCCCCAGAAAGTCTCGCCCCGGTCACATGCGAACTGAAACGCGTTTTGCCCGCTCACAAGGTGTTGTACTTTTAGTGGTATCACAGGATAAGAATATGTGCAATTTTTCTCTTTTGAACCGAAGTTACCGAGTGGATAAATCTGTTTTCCATTGACGATAACGCGTTTGTTGGCGGTGCCGGGATGCCCGCCCCAGACTTCGAGATACAGTTCCGCCGCCTGCAGTTCGAACAAGTCCTCCGGCACGTTAATAAATGTAAAGCCGTTCGACAGGGCCTCCGGTCTTTTGCCGTAAACTTCGTGAAGGCTCAGCTCGGCGTCGTTTACCCGCAACATTCTTCCCTTCGAATTGCTTATCTCGGGATCAAACTCAGCCCAGTATTCTCTGAAGAAAATTCCCTGTGCGAAGCTGTTCTGATATCCTGAAAAGACGATACAGAGCAGCAAAATTAATATAGTATTCTTATTCATAATCGTTCTCCTGAATTTGTAGAATTTACATTTTGGAGCGGCAGATGTCAATCTTATCTTCGATGGCGTTTATAGAAAGAAACTTGTTTGCACGAGTTTGAATATCGTGATACCATTTGCTCTGAAATTTTTATTGCATGGGTGCTGTTATGAGCTATCGAACTTTTATTATCGTTTCTTTCATTACAATTCTTCTGTTGTGTCTGTTCGCCACCGGGACGCATGCTGAGCAAAGCGATAATTCTCTCGATGAAGCTTCGGATTCTTCGCCCCTATACCTTCTGACTTATGACCATGGCGGGCTTGTCCTGTGGGGCAGCGACCATTTCGTTAAGTACCTGCGAAGCGCTGTCGAATGGCTGGATCGCTATCCGTCGTTTAAGATTGGCCTGGACAACGAAGCTTATACTTATGACCAGATGGCGCGGGCCAATCCTGAAATCCTTAAGGAGATACGTACATATCTTAAAAAATACGCCGGCAGGTTCGGGATAGGGACGTGTACGTACGGTCAGCCGCTTTCGGTATTCATAAATGAAGAATCCAATATTCGCCAGATCGGTTATGCCCTGGCGGCGGATCGCAGGCATTTAGGCTGTGCGCCGAGTGTGTATCTGATGAGCGAGCATGCGATGCACAGCCAGATTCCACAGATACTCAAAGGCTTCGGTTTCGAAGGCGCGATAATGCGCACACACTATATGATGTATGGCTATAATCCGACCTTCGATGCGGCAATCGGTTGGTGGGTGGGCCTGGATGGCTCTCGTATCCCCGCCATACCTACGTATAAGGGACAGGGAGCGGAATTCGGTCGAACGACGGTGGACAACTGGATACTGACCCGCTATCCGGGCTCGAACGCACCGAAGTCACCGGCGGACTTTCACAAAGAATTTTCACGCATAAATCCGCTGCTGGCAACCCGCGCCGATGATGCAGGGTTGCGGCGGGAAGAGCTGGTGAAGGAATACGAAGGCAAGCCCGGATATAAATGGATTTTGCTTGAAGAGATATTCCCCACTTTTCCCGCCCCGAAGGATGATCTTGAGACAAAGCCCAATGATTTCGTTGTGCGAATGCCCTGGGGCTATTGCGGCAATGAAATATGGAACCTTTCCCGACGGGCGGAGGTGGCCGTCCTGACGGCTGAACGGGCGGCAGCGATAGCAATGCTGACAGGTGGCACGAACCATCAGGCCGAGCTTGAGAACGCTTGGAAGAATCTGCTTGTGGCCCAGCACCACGACATACAAATATGCGGCTTACTCGACGATGCCCGCAGGTTTCTGCCCGAATCTATCAGTATCTCAGAGAACGTGCTTAAAAACTCATTGCAGCAAATAGCCGCCCAAATGTCCGCCGGAGACAACCCGCAGGTCGTGGTATTGAATCCGGTTTCCTGGCGCCGAAAAGAATGGTTCGAAATCTCCGTCTCGCTGCCTCGCGGCTACGCAAAGAATCTTCAGGTTCTGCACGGCGACAAAATCATCCCCTCGGCGATTCTCGCTGCCGACCTACACTCCGACGGCAGTCTAAGAGACATCAAGATGGCGTTGTCCGCCGATATGCCGGGCCTTAGCGTTTGTTCCTACAGGCTGACCCCGACAGAAGTCAAACCTTCCGATGAAAATGAAAAGCTGGCTGTTGATTCTCAGAATCTTATAATCACGACACCGTTCCTGGAAGTTCACTTTAATCCAAAGGGCGGCATATCCTCGATGAAGGACAAACGGACCGGAAAAGAATTGCTGGAGTCGAAAAAGAGAAGTGCATTCTTTGCCGGTAGGATTGAAGGTAAGGACGTAGAGTCCGGCGGGTTCTGGGCCCTGGACAGTGCGCGTGGCGGAGCGCCGTGGGCTTTGGCCCGGGAAAGCGGCCTGATTGGTAGTATTCCCTATACACTTGAAATGAAATTTCATGCCGATAGTCCCCGAATAGATTGCCGCGTAAGATTCAGCTTTGCCGGCCAGAGAATCGGCCGGCTCAGCGATAACGTAAGAGATCCATCCTCGGGATTTGTCCATGAGCACAAGCTGCGATTCAAAATGTTTCCTGCTTTGGGCGGCAACTCCGTCGGAGTGAGAGACCTTCCCTTTGCCGTCAGTGAAACGTCGGATCGATATGTCAACGGACTTTACTGGACGGCCGTAACGGACGGTGAAAAGGGACTCGGCATTTTCAATAGGGGTACGATGGGATCTGTGCGTGAGCAGGACGGCGGATTTTCAGTTCCCCTGGCTTATGCAATGTATTACGTTTGGGGGACCCGGATGCTCAGTGGGGATTTCACTTATGAGATTGCACTCTATCCTTTCACTGAACGCTGGGACAAGGCCGGGCTGCATGAGAGGGCTCTTGAGTACAATTATCCCGTGGCAGGCCTATTCGCGCCGGCGGGTAACGGCAAATCCGGGCATACGATTCAGCCGATTGTAATGTCGTCTTCGGATGTTATCGCATCTGCCTTTTTAAATCTTGATGATGATATTTATGTTCGCATGTACGAACACCGGGGACGCAATGGCCAGGTGTCACTGGACTATAAGATGTCTCAGGCGCAAATGACCGAAGTCGATCTGGCCGGGCGGGAATTGTCTGCCGTATCCGGCACGCTGAACTTTAAGCCCTGGCAGATCAAAACCGTGCGAATCACTCCCGTGAGCAAGTAGGGGCGGTCGCGAACTGCCCTTATGTGGGGAATTATTTGAAAGGGTATTTAAATGGCAGGAAAGTTGGCCATCGACGGTGGTCCCAAATCGGTGATAAATAAATTGGCCGGGTGGCCTCAGTTTGATGAAAAGGCAATCAGTGCCGTACAGGAGGTTCTCAGGTCGGGCAAGGTCAATTACTGGACCGGCCCTAAGGGCATGGAATTCGAGCGAAAATTTGCCGTCTGGCAGGGCAGTAAATACGCCATCAGTGCATCGAGCGGAACCGCGGCCCTGCACATCGCGCTGAGCGCTCTTGGAATCGGCCCGGGCGACGAAGTAATTGTGCCGAGCTATACTTTTATCGCCAGCAGCTTCTCGATAGTTCAGGCCGGAGCCGTGCCGCGGTTCGCTGATGTTAATATCGACGACCACTGTATAAGTATCGAATCGGCCGAGAAGCTTGTTAACGAACGGACCAAAGCGATAATGCCCGTGCATCTTTACGGCAACGTTTGTGACATGGACAGTATCCTTGACTTCGCGAGAAAACATAATATCTATGTCGTCGAGGACAATGCCGAGGCCTTTGGCGGTGTCTATAAAGGCAAAAAGACCGGCACTCTCGGCGATGTTGCCGCGTGCAGCTTCTGTCAGAACAAGACGTTTACCACCGGCGGCGAGGGAGGTATGGTGACCACCGACGACGAAGATCTGGCATGGCGGGCACGAAGCTTTCGTGACCACGGTTATGACGTCAAGCAGCGGTTGAGCCTGCTGGAGCTGGAGCAGCGGCTGCCTTATATTCACAACATGGTAGGCTGGAACTATCGTATGACCGAGATGCAGTCGGCTATCGGGCTGGCTGAGCTTGAACGGATCGATACATGGAATCTTCCCACGCGCAGACGCAACGCACGTATCATAATCGATTCGATAAAAGATTTGCCCCAGGTTATTTATACGCCAATCGACACTGAAGACCGCCGGAACGGCTGGTACGTTATGGCGTTTTCTCTCGATATTGTAAATATGAGCTGTGACATCGATCAATTTGTCGCCGCCTGCGCTGCGGAAGGTGCCCCGTGCTGGAGGGTTTTCTGGCCGCAATGCCATACTGAAAAGGCTTTTCAGCAGCACAATTCCTTCGGCAGGAGCGGCTTTCCTTTCAAGTCCGGTGAGTACACCAATCCGGAAAGTGTCGACTACGGTAAAGTGGAAGTTCCCAACGCCGTCTGGCACCAGAGCCACACATTCACCTGTTTCGCATTTCCGACCTATAGCGAAGAAGATTGCCGGCAGATAGGTCACGCTCTGGCTAAGGTCATAATGACTTATTCGAAATAGAAAAGCAAAAGGATTTATAATATGTCCGGGAAAATCAAATGGGGCGTAATCGGCTCGGGTGGAATCGCCAGAAGAAGAACGATACCCGAAGGGATTACCAGAGCGCGAAATGCTCAATTGTCTGTGGTCTTCGACATCAACCGGCAAGCAAATGCCGAAGTGGCTAAAGAATATGATGCCGAACAGGCGGCAAGTATTAATGAGCTGCTCGATGCGGACATCGACGCCGTTTATGTCGCTACGCCCGCCCATGTTCACGCCGGGCAGGTTCAAGCCTGCGCCGAAGCTTCAAAGCACGTTCTCTGTGAGAAACCTCTCGGTATGACGGTTGCCGAGGCCGAAGACATGATCGGGCTGTGCCGGCAAAGGGGGATTAAACTTGGCTGCGCGTTTATGATGCGTTTTGTCGCCCAGCACCAAAATGCGCTGCATCTGATAAAAGAAGGCAGACTCGGTCGGCCGGTCTATGCGCGGGCCCAGCTTTCGTGCTGGTATCCGCCTATCGAAGGTGCCTGGCGCCAGGATCC
>CAZHBL010000116.1:0-3613 GCA_964530105.1 uncultured Pirellulales bacterium
GCGCGATAGAAGAGCGATATCATTCGGTGATGAAAAATGTCAAGAAAAACAGCAAGTGTTTTGTCTCTATGATTTTGCAGCCGGTCATAAATATATTCAGTTATTACCAGCGGCATCGGACCACCCTGACCAAGAAGCCCGAAAAAGTTTACTGTCATTTTAGCAGGGTCTTGATCGGTAGCTTCACAATATGCTGAAATTGTCGAAGGTGCAAAAGCTAAAGAGACATTTTGGCAAAACCTGACCGGATCATTTTGGGGGCGACGTGAATGTCCAATCCGCGGCAGGTCGGAGTTGACACACTCAAGCCGCCGGACAGCCTGGAAAAAATCAAAATCATACGGCCTGTTCCGCAAATCTGCGGCTAAAGAATCGGCCGCAGTCCGTTCCTCATCGTCCATCGAACAATTTCTCCTCGCTCGAGCGTTCTAACTACCGTTTCAGTAAATGAATTAATCGAAACATATCTTGCAAAAAACTGTTCGAGAACAGCCCCAAGCAGAAAAACTCCGGTCCCTTCAAATACTGCCTCTTCAAGAGTTACAGTTACCTCTAAACCGCGCGCAAATGCGATAGAACCAGATGTTGAGATTCTGCGCGTAATCGGCCTGGAGCTTATGGATTTGAGGCCGTCAATTTGCTTGCGGATTTGCAAATCGCCCATGTCACTATAAAGCCTTAAAATGTCGCGAAGTGCCGATGAACCCTCACGTTCACTCGTATCGGTCAGCGATAGATAATTTAGCGACAGGTGATTTATAATGCGCCATGCAAATTCACCTTCAGCGTGAGACGGCTTGGGCGAAGTTGGAGATCCGATGCATCGGATCGATGTGCAAGGTACTGTTTTCTCCATCGTAAAATCGGAAGATCCAATTCCTATTGGTACATGCAGAGGCAAATCACGGTTAGTGCAAAGAGCCTCGACACCCAACTGTTTCACGTCAGCACTGAACGGGGCGGCATGGGGATCGACAAGAGATATATAGACTTCGCTACCCGTATAACTGCGCGACCTTCGAGCTTTCAAGCCTGCATTTTGAGTCTTTGGCATTGGGACGCGGTTTATTACGTAATAACCACTCGCCTCACTGTCCCCGAAATCTTTTGCAAGATAAAAAGGCAGAAATTCCTCCAACTGGTCTGACCTGGCGCCATAACCAATTACCTTGGTAAGCTTATAAACCTCAAAGTCGTGCGCTCTGGTCCTGTCCGGCACAACATGAAATTCGAAAAATTTGTCCGAAACGGGTATCCTATCCAACCGCTTTTCAAAGAGGTTTATAGCTGGAGTACAGAATAGCCCTATATTATCAGCATTAATTGTGCCCTCAAGTTCGATTTTGGACTCCCGGAATAGGACAATGATATCCAATAGATTGCCATCGCAACTTCTGATTGCATCACCCAAATTGGTAAGTTCCACGTACATAAATCGCTGAGGAAACGCAAAATATTCGTGTAAAAGTCGATATCCCTGAAAAGACATGGCATCGTATGGCAGGAGTTTTTGTTTATTGTCGAAACCCACCCGCCTGATGCAGGAAGCATCAATGATCTTTTGCCATCCTATGGGCCTTGTCGCCGGCTGCACTACTATCGCAGCAGCATTTGCAAAAAACTGCTCATACAAATGCATTGGTGTTTCGCCGACTCCCATTAAATGCAGATTCAGCGAATCTAATTTCAACTCACTAAAGCGAAGTCCGGCCGTCGTTTGGATACGCAACCTGATCCCAGCTTTGACATTAGGTATATTGGGAATCTCAAGTGAGGCCAACTCGCGAGTATAGTAATCCGCCTGATTCAATTTAACCGGCCAGAGGGTAACATCATGGGCGGTGCGATACTCACATCTGGTTTGTTCCGACTTGCCCAGCATACTATTCAGCGAGGAATTCCGGGGAATTACAAAGCCTTCGGCGAGACCTTTCTCATCCGATTCCGGATTGAACTGAACAGTACACATAGATGGCGTAGGCGCCAGATAGTGGGGGTAAATCGTCTCTACCAAAGACTGGCTGAATCTGGGAAATTCCGCGTCCAGCTTGAGTTGAACTCTCGCAGCGAGAAAAGCAAATCCTTCGAGCAGTCGCTCGACGAAGGGATCCTGACATGGCTGAAATTCATCCAGGCCGCCAAGGCGTCCCGCTATCTTAGGAAACTGCTTTGCAAATTCAGCCCCCGTTGCCCGAAGATGTGCCAGCTCACGATTGTACAAGTCCAGCAAGCGCCTATCCATTCAGCTCGCCTTTCAATTTGTAATGGCCGGTTTCCAAATCGACCTCCGTTTTAACAAAAAGACGATCCGGCAACGGTTGCGCCCAAAGTTCAGCCTCAATTTCGAATGAGATACTGCGGATGTATTCCGAATCGAACGGGGAGATCATGCGAACGGATAATGTTCTCTGCGAGATTCTCGGCTCGAAACAAATGATGGCTTCCTTGACATGGGATTCAATTTCAGCCGGCTTGGTATTTAATATAGGTGTACCACATATGTCGAGTATGCCGAAGTTTAGCACAGACCGTGCTGCTTCGCTAAACTCATATATGTTGTCATGCAATGGGTGCCTCTTCGAATTTAAGAGCATCTCCAGGTCGCGAAGCACCGCATTTTTGTATCTTTGCAGCGATACTATACGTTTGTCCCGGCTTTCCCTGCTCACCTCCGGCTCATCATCGGTGAGGCGGTCGAGCAGGCATGGTTGCAGACGATCCATCGGCGTAAGTTCAGCCATTATTCATCTCACCTTGTCAGTCTGATTCAGAGTGATCCAAATCTATTTGTCGTATCTGGAGCAGCGGAAAGTCATCCTCGTCAGTGGCAAACATGCGTTGTCCCAAACCAAGGTACACATCTCCAGCTTGTTCAATCCACTCGGTTTTGCGTGCGAGCCGAATAGCATTATCTTCGTTGGCTTCCGAGCCCGGATATCGCGTTGGCATCAGGCCGGTCGCTTCACCGCCGTTGATCCAGGTGAACTGGACAGGAATCCAGACTGTATCGCGCAGGTCGGCGGGCTTCTCAATTCGGATACTTTTTATGGCTGTGAACGGCACCCAGTAGTATTTGCCGTCAATAATGGCCTCCAGCACCGGACCAAACCTGGAATCGGCATCTGATATCCATTGAAATGGCCGACCATCGATAGACCCAGGAATGGCCGGAGCCGCCTCATACGCACGATCTCGCAGGCTCTGCGACGCTTCGTATTTTCCTTCCGCTATCAATTGATTGGACTGAACCAGCAAGGCAACCCACTCATCCGGCTCGCCGAAAACAAGCGGTGAGCGCTTACCGGCAAATACCTCAGCCCGGAACGCTTCGCAATTGATTGCCGTTCGGCAGACTTGAGCCATGAGCAAATTCAAGGCGTCAAGTTCTGCCGCTACGTTTAACTGGGTCAGTGCTCTCTGCCAATCTCCAATAACAGCCATTAGTTGGAAAAGGAAAACACGAAGCTTGGCATTCGCAGGATCGTTGCGAATCTCACCTTCCAGGGCGGCCAATGCCTCATTGAGCTGGCCGGCCCGCAAAAACTCTTCCGTTTGCATAACGATAAACCTCCATCGCGGGCATTAGACACTCCTGCCGCGCAATATTAAAGCA
>CAZHBL010000116.1:3713-5213 GCA_964530105.1 uncultured Pirellulales bacterium
GCGAACCGGCAAGTCGCAAACAGGTAAGGCAGCCTTGCGGCCAGCTTGGCATTGGCCGTTGCATCGGCATCCTCATATTCGGTTGGTTTTTGCAGTGACTGGGCACCAATAAAGCATGCATAATCCTCATTCTTCCAGTGCGACAAAGGCATCAAACCATTCTTGGCCAACTCCGCTTCACGCCTGTCGGTGATTCCTATCTCGGTGGGACACTTCATATCCACGCCGCCATCATCAGTTGGGAAGGTATGACAGGGCAGCCCCTCGACCATACCGCCGCTCTCCACGCCGCGGATACGTGCACACCAGCCATACTCCTTGAAAGAACGGTTGATGTTAGTACCCATGGCGTAAGCGGAATTCACCCAGAGATACTTGGAGTGGTCGCCGCCGGCACTTTCCTCTTCGAAATCAAACTCTTCGCAAGGATTTGTCTTGGACCCGTAGGGCAATCTGCCGAGAAATCGAGGCATTGTTAAAGCGATATACCTGGAATCATCGGACTCTCGCAGGGACCTCCAGGGGGCGTAGTCCGCAGTCTGGAAGATTTTCGTCAGGTCGCGGGGGTTGCTCAGCTCATTCCAAGAATCCATGTTCATCAGAGTCGGCGCAGCGGCAGAGACAAAAGGCGTGTGCGCAGCGGCCGCAATCTGGGCTACACCGTTGAGTATTTCAACGTCCGGCGGGCTATGATCAAAATGATAGTCGCCGATTAGACACCCGTAAGGTTCGCCGCCCGGTGAGCCATATTCTTCTTCGTAAAGCTTCTTGAAAAGCGGGCTTTGGTCCCAGGCCGTACCTTTGTACTTCTTGAGCGTCTTGCCCAAATCCTTCTTAGAGAGGTTAAGTACGCGTATCTTCAGCGTCTCGTCCGTTTCCGTGTTATTCACAAGGTGAGATAGCCCCCGCCAGGCACTCTCGATCTTCTGGAAGTCCTCATGGTGCATAATCTGATTGATCTGCTCGGACAGCTTCCGGTCTATCTCCGCTATAATGGACTCGATTGTCCTGACCGAATCGTCAGAAATAAGAGCTGTTCCCGACAATGCTTGTTCGGCCAACGTTCGCACCGCCGAATTGATAGCCTCCTTGGCATGGTCTGACTTGGGCTTAAATTCTTTCTTGAGAAGACTTTCGAACTCACTCGGCTCTATTGCCACAGCCTCTGCTGCCTGCGTTTGTTTTTGGTCTTTCATTTCTTCTGCCATGGGATTATTCCTCCTTGCCACTCTCAGAAGATTCAGCTTCAGGTTTCGGCGTCGAAGTAAGGGCGTTCAGCAGGGCCTTATCCTTCAGGGCTTTTGCTAACAGCTCTTCGGCACCACTCTTGCCATCCATGTATGAGAGCAGATTGGACAATTCCGTTCGGGCCTTCAATAATTTATTCAGGGCATCTACCTTTTGTGCTACTGCTGCCGGGGAGAAATCATCCATACTCTCGAAAGTAATATCTACGCTCATATTACCTTCACCGGTTAGTGTATTTGGCACCTGGAAGGC
>CAZHBL010000116.1:5313-11494 GCA_964530105.1 uncultured Pirellulales bacterium
CTCGCCGTAACCGCGTTTTGCCAGATACCCCTGAATGCACTTGTGGATATTTCCCAGAATCGACTGGAAATCGCTGAGGTCTGGCGTCTGCCCTTGAGCAGCATTTTTAGAGAACACTGTAGTGATGGTTGCCAAATGTTCGATTGCTTCTTCAGTGGTCTGGAATGTCGCCAGTAGCTCGTCGGTTGCCGTATCTTGAAAAGCCGCATCAATTACCGACATGCCGGGGCCGGCGGTTCCCCCGTCACCAGGCACTGAAATCTCTCCTTTGGCGATCTGGATGTCTCTGAGGTTGAACCGGCCCATCTGAGGTGAATTACACAGGGGTACTTCAGCCAGCCGTTGTTTGAATTTCATCGGATCCTGAGCGCTCACCGTATCCGGAGACAGCGATTGCAGAATGTTAATCCGCTCTAATGGGTCGTTGTTATCTTCCGGATCGAGTTTGGGGTAAAGATGCTCCCAAAAGCGCTCCAGCAGTCCCTGTAGCAAAACCAGCCCATCTCGCAGGCCGGCAAGGCCGTCCATTCTCAAAGCGGCAAGCACAAGATACATAGCAACTCTGAGATCTTTTGATCGCCGTAAGAACTCTATGCTTTTCTCACGAACCTCCCGCCAATTGGGTTCCTCTGCCTGTTCCTCCACACCCGCCACGACGCCGCCTCCGGCCTTGGATCGCAGCATATCCTCCAGGGCAAGGAATGAGGTGTCATAGGAAAGGTCTTCGCCGCAAGGCGCTTCCGGGTTTACTTCGGAAAGCAGGCTTTCGATATCAATTGCCATAGCATATCCCGTCAAACCAATATTTTAATAAGCTCGTTTTTGGTCTAAAGCGATAATTCCTCCATATTCTAAAGACCAAAAACCGGCTGAATATCAAATCCAATATCAGAATCAGCTATATATGTCAAACAAGCTGAAACCTACAAGTAAGCCTCCGCTCACCGGCGTCCGCTCTCTGACATACGGCAAGAAAGACCTGGAACCTGCTGGCTACACCACTTCACTTAAGTATTGCCTAAGGTTCTCTTACAGCTAAAGTGGATTCTATGCCAATCGAAACATTACGTCAAGTTCCTTAAAAAAAAATTCAAAAAATTCCAGCGGCCTGTCAAAATCTTCTTCAAAGCCGCGCCGACCGCTGGGATTGGATTGCCTCTGCCGACGGCGGACGATTTAGAGCAAATGAAGAAAAAAGCCTAAATTTTGCAAAATTCATCTTGACTTTGCCGCCTGCCTGAGCAAAATAGTATCAGTATCGGCGGACTTACAACATTGAGCTCAAATTGTCTTAGCGTGCCCGTTAAATTCGGGGCGATTGAGATATACGTTAAGAGTAATTTAAGAAATACCGCAGCCCTCACGATTGAGCCTGCAAGAAGCTAATAAGTGGGTAACTTTTTCTATTCTACTCGCTTGGATCGGATGTAACTATGCAGAATATAGATGAAATCCAAGTAGTAATGTATTCACAGCGCAGAGCCATGCTTGAGACAGCCTTGGCCCAAAGGATGTACAGCGTCTTCGACAGTCCACCCTTGATTGTCCAGCTCAGGGACTTCGTTTGCCAACCGGTAGAGCACCTTGCGGTGTTGGCGACGCGCGCAGCACCTGCCGGTATCGCAGACGCAAATCGGGTCAACTTGGAAAAGGGGCTTATTGCCAGTCTGCTTCAGGGCGAAAGTCGTTTGAACGTTTGGAATAACTGGTCTGGGGGCCAGGGCGCCACTCCAGGGGGATTGGTGCAGATAGTAAACAATTGGCAAAGGTGGTCGGCTGCAGATTGCTCTGACCTCATTCGACTTTATTGTACGGTAATGGAGAATCCAGAACTAAGGACGACGGGCCTTGTTGGCGACGGGGTAGCGGCACATCAACAGTCAACCCGTCCGGGAGGGGCGCCTTGGGACAAGGGCCCCGGGGGCGACCGCCAACGGACGGGAGCGGCGGGGGCTAATATTCCAGCTGGTCTTTACCACCCGCACACCGATGCTGGTCGAACAGCAATTCGACATTCGGCCTGGGAAGGAAGGGCAGGAGGAGTTGACCGATTTAGACTTTTGCCGGACAGTAATGTAAGGCGGATAGATGCCGTGTTCGGATTGCCCGAAGGTGCGGATATTTCCGGGACCACGACAGACTCCATTTTCTTCGTGGAGAGCGTCAATAGCTTCTTTGAGGAGGTTCAACAATATCGTTCATTTGATGCTAATTGGCTGCCTGTGGTCCAATTGCTTCCATTAACGACCATGGTCTCTCATGCCCATCACACGCTGCTGGAGAGCGCTCTGGCCCTCACGCTGAACAGCTATATTACTTACAGCATAGGTTTCTACCAGACTCTGATGCCGGCCTGGGCGTCCTGGACCGAAACGACGATGACCCTCGTTAAATGGCTTCTGTGGGCGGAGGACCATGACTGGAACTACCACATGCTCTGCTACTATCATGAAGGCCGTTTGTGCGGTTATCTCTTCGGCCGCGATGGTAACCGACTGATAGAATTGGAGAGATTCAAGCGTCTCGCCACCACAGGCATCCCTTTTCTGAACTACTTTCGGACCTGGCCATGCATGCCAAGACAAATCCACGTTGATACACTTAGGGCGGCGTACGGACTTTAGCAAACGCTCTACAAGTTGCCCTAGCGATCCTTACCGCAGGAAGAAGGAGGAGGAAAACAGGGACAGTGGGGGTGTTGAAAAAACGTGGAACGATGAGCAGTTTCTGACATAAAGCCTGATATTAATGTCTCAGCAGGGGCAAGCAAGTTTGGCCATAATACCCTTCGTCATGACTTTGGACTTTTCCAAGAATCCCTGAGTCACTTAATTATTGTTGAAATAGCGTACTGGACATCAATGATTTTGGCGCGCCGCTATGGGCAAAAATTCACTTCGATTTTACCTCACTCCCATCCAACGCAACCATCACTAAGTATATAGCCCGATGTGGGTAACCTCAGGATCTCTCTGCTTTCAAAGTCACCGGTCAGAAAACCGAATTTCACCAGATTCCTCTTGTCTTTGTCACGCACCTGAGTAGAATTGAATTTGTGCCGGTCGGACGCAACACGGCAGGCTGCCAGCAAGTGTTATTACTGTTGAGGAACAAAGAAGGAGTTTTGAATGGATCCTACATGTGCAAATAATCTTCAGAATATAGGGCTTGGCCAGGGAAGCCCCGGCTATAAAATTATAAACGGACCTCGTAACATAGCAATCATTGACCATCCGAATACCCGGATGTCGATGCTTATGGGCAACTTCCTTGATTACGGACGGGGACAGGGAAATTGGACTTGGCAATCTGTTCTTGGCGGAGCAAACGGCCCAAATTCCTTCAACACACCTGCACAACGCGGCATAAACCTTCTAAACGGGACGTGTACAGCAACCAATTGCGACGGATTCCGGCAGGCCTTCTATAATTTGGCAACAAACGTACTGAATATTCCCGGGATTCAATATCGTTCTATCGGTCCCATTGCCAATGGTGGATATTTGACGCTCACGGGCACACTGGTCATAGACGGTCATTGGGTTGGCAACGTACGAACTGAGCAACAGACATTCGCTGAACTTCGGGTATTCAAATTCTCGGAGCATCATTTCCTGACATACGGCGGACGCATATATGATCCGACAACGAATACCACGTTTGCCAATGAGAACGAAATGAAATGGTGCATGTACAAGCTTGAGCAGGATCAGACAGTGAAGGCCAACTTCAAGAATCTGCGTGTCTTCCGAATAACGCAGAAGTTTCCCAGAATCCCAGCGTGCAACTACCAGTATATTGTCGAGATAGGCAGTTCCGGGGGATGGCCCACGAATCTTCTGGTCGCAGGAAACAGTCTGAACTTCGGCGCTCTGGCCATGATGCAAGCGGGGGCAAGTCGCATTTGATGTGTTCTGAAACAGGTATAGTAACAACACTTCTTGCATCTTATTCAAAGAAACCAAAAATAAGTTGACACAATACAGCATTTAGCTGAGAATTTCAGCGAACACCACGAGTAATACTCATGGGATAGAAATTTCGGCGTTTGGTGGAATCAGGGCATTATATCTAAGGATAAGGCCTTTAGCCGACCCTCGCGGGAATGTATTAATTCTCACGGCTAATTTTAAAAAAGACGAAAGGACTTGATAATGGCTGAAATAAGTCGCACATCCCTGTTCGGAAAGCTCAACAGTATAGGATACAAAGCTATTGAGGGCGCTACAATATTCTGCAAGCTGAGGGGCAATCCTTACGTAGAGCTTGTACATTGGCTGCACCAGATATTGAAGATGCCCGACTCTGACCTGCACCGCATCATAAAGCACTTTGATATAGATCCTTCACGACTCGTGGCCGATATGACAGCGGAACTGGATCGTCTGCCGCGAGGCTCTACAAGCATTTCGGACTTGTCTTCCCACCTTGAAGATTCTGTCGAGCGAGGCTGGGTTTTCGGCAGCCTCTTATTCGGTGAGTCACAGATTCGCACAGGCCACCTGATTGTTGGCATTCTTAAGACAAGCGGTCTTAAGAATGTTCTTCTGAGGATCTCGAACGAGTTCGGCAAAATCAAACTGGAAGAGTTAACGGATAATTTTGCGAAAATCGTCGGCGGTTCGCCGGAAGAAACTCTCAGAGCGACCGACGGCAGCTCACTGCGTGCCGAGGCCGAAGCCGGCGGTGACACCGGAGAGATGGCACCGGCGGCAATGGGAAAGCAGGAAGCGCTCTCTAAGTTTTCAGTAGACCTCACGGAAAAAGCCCGGAGCGGAGAAATGGACCCGATAGTGGGACGTGACGTGGAAGTCCGGCAGATAATCGATATTCTTATGCGTCGCCGTCAGAACAATCCTATTTTGACGGGAGAAGCAGGCGTCGGCAAGACGGCGGTCGTCGAAGGTTTCGCGCAGCGTATCGCAGAAGGAGACGTACCTCCATCGCTCAAGGACGTGGCCGTGCGTGTACTGGATGTAGGTCTGCTGCAGGCGGGTGCCAGCATGAAAGGTGAGTTTGAGAATCGCCTGCGCCAGGTCATCGAAGAGGTTCAAAGCTCGCCAAAACCGATTATTCTATTCATCGACGAAGCGCATACTCTGGTAGGAGCCGGAGGTGCCG
Source organism: uncultured Pirellulales bacterium (assembly GCA_964530105.1). Classification (GTDB taxonomy): domain Bacteria; phylum Planctomycetota; class Phycisphaerae; order Sedimentisphaerales; family Anaerobacaceae; genus JAFGPJ01. The sequence goes on from CAZHBL010000116.1 coordinate 10,435, forward strand.
CCGGCACCGGCGACGCAGCCAACCTGCTCAAACCAGCCCTGGCCAGAGGCACTTTGCGAACAATTGCAGCCACTACATGGGCCGAATACAAGAAATATATTGAAAAAGATCCGGCCTTGACCCGCAGATTTCAGGTGGTAAAGATTGACGAACCCGAGGAGGAAAAGGCGCTGCTCATGATGAGGTCACTGGCTTCGAATCTGGAGCAGCACCACCGTGTCCAGATACTGGATGAGGCCCTTGATGCGGCGGTTCGTCTTTCACACCGATATATCCCCGAGCGTCAGCTTCCGGACAAGGCAGTCAGTCTGACCGATACCGCGTGCGCAAGAGTGGCCGTCAGCCAGCATGCGGTGCCCCCCGAGCTTGAGGACTGCCGCCGGCGAATTCAAGCCCTGGAAACGGAGATGGAGATCATAGGAAGAGAAACTGTCACCGGCGTGGATCACAAGAAGCGGGAAACGGAGATTTCCGAGAAGCTCGAAGCGGAGCGCAAGAGGTTGGCCGAGATAGAAGACCGCTGGTCAAAAGAAAAGGGGCTGGTCAATTCCATACTGGAGATTCGCGCCAAACTGCGGGAATCCGGAGAAGGGACGATTGAGCAGGCCCCGACAGCGGAAGAAGGGACTCCCGAAACTGAGACAAAAACCGATGAAGCACCCGAAACGGCTGCAAGCGATGCCGGCGAGGCTGCCACGGAAGCACCAGAGGCCGCAGTAACCGTCGACAGGGAGGAATCACTCAAGCAACTCAAAACGCTGCAGGAGCAGCTCAGCGATTTACAGGGCGAAACGCCGTTGATTCTTCCTTGCGTAGATGCACAAGCGGTCGGCTCGGTCGTTGCCGATTGGACGGGGATTCCGGTCGGTGGAATGGTCAAGAATGAAATAGAGGCGGTTTTGAATTTGGCCGACAGGCTTAAAAAACGCGTCATCGGTCAGGACCACGCCTTAGAGGCAATTGCCAGGAGAATCACAACATCACGGGCCCAAATAGAGAATCCGAACAAGCCTATTGCAGTGATGTTTCTGGTCGGCCCGAGCGGCGTGGGCAAAACCGA